>NZ_JBGNUT010000032.1:0-126375 GCF_041951385.1 Actinomadura sp. NTSP31
CCCCCACCCCCACGCCTCCGGGTAACGGCGGCGAGCACTACGACTTCACGCTCGCCGGCGAGACCTTCGTGAAGGCGCCGAACGGGACGGCGCCGCTGAGCGGCACCGTGGGCGCGGACCTGAACCTGGACAGCGGCGCCGTCACCGCGGACCTGAAGCTGAACCCGACCAAGGGCAACTTCCAGATCCTCGGCTTCCTGCCGGTGACCTCGGACATCGCGCTCGTGAACCAGGGCCCGACGACCGGCCTCTACAAGGACGGGCAGCTGACCACCAACTCCAAGGTGATCACCAAGCTGTCGACGTTCAACGTCTTCGGCGCCATCCCGATCGGCGGCGGCGACAAGTGCCAGACGACCAAGCCGTCCGACATCACGCTGAAGTCGGCCGACGGGCAGTTCTTCGACCCGGGCGTCGGCGGCAAGATCAGCGGCACCTACGCGCTGTCGTCCATCGACAACTGCGGGCCGCTGACCGGCATCCTCAGCCTGTTCACCGCCGGTGACGGCAACACCATCGACCTGAACCTGACGCCGAAGTCCTGATCGGGGACGGCGGACGCAAGGTCGACGAAGGACGGCCCCCGCCGTACCGGGAGGTGCGGCGGGGGCCTTCCCCGCAAGGGGCGCGGAGCGCCGAGAGGTGGCAAGTGAGAACCAGGAACAGAGCCAGAAGGGCGGGAGCCGCCCTGGCCGCGGCCGTGGCGGCCGTGGCCGCCGCCGGCCTCGCCGGTGTCGCGGGCGCCGGTCCCGCGGCGGCCGGGCAGGTGACGCTGGGGCTGGACTACCACTGCACCTTCCCGCTGCTCGGCCCCGAGCCCGTGCACGTGGACCTCACCGCGGACGTCCCGTCCTCGGTCGAGGTCGGACAGCAGATGAACGGCTTCACGGTCGACTCGGTGTCGGCGGTGAACGCCGAGTCCGCCCGCGCCCTCGGCGCGCTGTACTCCGTCACCCTGGAGGGGAACGCGCTCGCGGACGCGACCCTGACCGTCCCCGAGGAGCCGGACGGCCTCCCCGTCCAGGTCGACTCCGCGCTCGACAAGACCGCGCTGCCCGCGTCCGGAGGGTTCACGGTGCGCGGGAAGGGGACGTCCCCCGACCTGACCTTCACCCAGGCCGGGCCCGGGAAGGTGACGGTCGGGAACCTCGTGCTGACCCTCACCCCGCGCACGGACGACGGCGGCCCCACCGGCCTCGGCACGTTCCAGTCCGAATGCACCCAGGACCCCGGCCAGAACAACGTCCTCGCCGGCTTCCAGATCACGCTTCCGGGCGCGCAGGGGCCGTCCAAGCCCGGCACGCCGGCGGTCACCGCCCACACCTCGACGAGCGTGACGCTCAAATGGGGCGCGTCCACCGAGACCGGCGGGACGGTCACCGGCTACGACGTCTACAGCAACGGCGCCGTCGTCGCGAGCTCCACCGGCACCACCGCCACCGTCCCGAACCTGACCCCCAAGACGAGCTACACCTTCACGGTCAAGGCCAAGGACGGCAAGGGCAACGTCTCGGACGCCAGCGACCCCGTCACCGTGACCACCGACGCGGCCGGCCCGTCGAGCCACGCCTACACGCTCAAGGGCACCACCACGATCAAGGCGTCGAACGGGACCGTGCCGCTGACCGGCTCCCTCAACACGCAGGTCGCCCCGGACACCGGCGCCGTCACCGGCGACCTCGCGCTCGACCCGGCCGACGCGGCCCTCCAGGCGTTCGGCTTCCTGCCGGTGACCGCGCACCTCACGTTCGCGAACCAGGGACCCACCACCGGCACCTACGCCGGCGGCGCGCTCAGCACGGACACCAAGGTGCTCGTGAAGGCGTCCTCGTTCACCGCGTTCGGCATCGTCCCGATCGGCGGCGGCGACCAGTGCCAGACCACCGCCCCGTCCGACCTGAAGCTCGCCTCCGCCGGGACGTTCGACCCGGTCAAGGGCGGCGCGCTCAAGGGCGGATACGACCTGGCGGCCCTGACCGGCTGCGGTCCCGTCACCGGCCTGCTCAGCCCGCTCGTCGCCGGGACCGGCAACACCGCCGACCTGGCGCTCACCCCGAAGTCCGGCAGCTAGGAGGCCAGGAGATGCCGAAGCACATCGCGCTCCCGCGCCGCGGCCGGGCGCTCCTCGCCCCCGCGGCCGCCGCCGTCGCGCTGGTCGCCGCGCTCGGGACGGCCCCCGCCGCCCCCGCGAGCGCCGCACCGGCCGCGCCCGCCGCGGCCGCGCCCGCGGCCGCGCCCGCGGCGACCGATCCCGGCCCGGCCGGCGACGCGTTCTACACCCCGCCGTCGCCGCTGCCCGCGGGCAAGCCCGGCGACGTCATCCGGGCCCGTCCCGCCAAGGCGGGCCCGCCCGCCGCGCGGGACCTCGCCAACGCCTGGCAGGTCATGTACCTGTCGACGGACGCGCTCGGCAAGCCCGCCGCGGTCACCGGGATGGTGCTGGTGCCGAAGAACGCCGACCCGGCCAAGGCGCCGATCGTCGGGTTCGGCCCCGGGACGAGCGGCCCCGCGTTCCGCTGCGCGCCGTCGAGGTTCATCGACCAGGGCGCCTTCTACGAGCAGTCCGCCGTCAACGAGATGCTCCAGGCCGGCTACGCCGTCGCCGAGACCGACTACCAGGGGTACCACGAGAACCCCACGACGACGTACGTGGTCAACTCGATGGGCTACGACCTGATCGACGCCGTCCGCGCCGCGCAGCGGCTGCCGGAGTCGGGCCTGTCCGCGTCCGCGCAGGTCGCGTTCCGCGGCTACTCGCAGGGCGGCGCCGCCGCGATGTGGGCGGGCCAGAAGCAGCCGGGCTACGCGCCGGAGTTGAAGCTCGCCGGCGTCGTCGGCGGCGGGGTGCCGTCCGACCTCGCGGCGGTGGGTGCCCCGCTGGAGGGCGCGAAGCCGTTCGGGTTCCTCCTGTACTCGATGGTCGGCATGGACAACGCCTACCCGGAGCTGAAGCTCGCCTCGTACGCCAACGACGCCGGGAAGGCGATGCTGGCCGATTTCCAGGGCAACGTCTGCACGCTGGAACTGCTGCTGGACTACCAGGGCAAGACCGTCCCGGACTACTTCACCTCCAGCCCCTACGGGAACGAGGACTGGCTGGCGCGGGTCGCGGAGAACACGCTCGGCGCCGACCCCGTCAAGGTCCCGGTGTTCCAGTACCACTCCACCGCCGACGAGATCGTCGCCTTCGGCCAGGCCAAGGAACTGCGCGACAACTACTGCAGGCTCGGCGTCCAGGAGACGTGGAAGACCTGGGACAAGGTCAGCCATATCACGCTCGTCTACCGCGGCGACCAGGACGCGATGGCATTTCTCGCCGACCGGTTCGCCGGAAAGCCGGCGACCTCCAACTGCTGACCGCGGTCCCATCGGGGAATTCATCGGCCGGTCTCAGCTCGGCACCGGCGCAGTCGAGAAGGAGAAGGAAATGGTTCGGCGATTGATCGCCGGAGCGGTGCTGGCCGGTACGGCCGCCTGCTCCGTGGCCGGATGCGGCTCGGACGGCAAGAAGGACCAGGCCGGTCCCGAGGTGGCCTGGGCCGGGAACGTCTGCACCGCGATGGCCAGGACGAGCGCGCTGTCGGTGCCGAAGCTGAACTCGGCGGACGTGCTGACGGACAAGCGGTCCCTGACGAAGCTCCTCGACGGCATCGGCAAGCGGATGGGGACGCTGGAGATGAACCTCCAGGGCGTGGGGGCGCCGCCGGTGCCGAACGGCAAGCAGCTGTTCACGACGGCCATGGGCAACCTCACCCGGACCCACTCGTCGGTCAGCACCGCCTCCAAGCGGCTCCAGCGGGCGAAGGTCACCGACAAGAAGTCGCTGCAGACCGCGGTGAAGCAGGTCGGCACCGTGTTCGCGCAGTACAACACCTACCAGGGGCCGCAGCAGGACTTCCGCAGGGACCCCAAGCTGAACGCCGCGTTCGCCAAGGCCCCCGCCTGCCAGACCACCAAGCCGGGCTGACCCGTGCGGCGGGGACCCTGGAGGTCACTTCGCGCCGGCGGACTTCATGCAGGCGAGGAGCGCGGCCTGCATCTTGGTGTCGCCCGGGCTGGACGTGGGCTGCCAGTGGCTCACGTCGTCGGGCACCTTGACGCCGTGCGCGCGCATGCAGGCCACGAAGTCGTTGACGACCTTGGTCGGCGCGGAGGAGACCTGCGGGGCGCCGGGGGACGCGGCCGATCCGCCGGTGCCGCCGCCTCCGCCGCCGGACCCGCCGCCGGGGCTGGACGGGAAGGTGATGCCCGAGCTCGCCTCCGGGGCCGGCCCGGACGGGGAGGGCGAGGCGCTCTTGCCGTCGCCACCGCCGCCGCAGGCGGTGAGGGAGAGCGCCGGCGCGAGCAGCAGGACTGCGAGGCGACGTCGGTTCACTTCGGTTCCTTCCCGCGGGGTGGGGCCCTGACGATAGCCGGTTCCGCGCCGTTCGCGCGCCCTCTCCGGGCGGCCGGTGAACGTGTTGCCCGGCGCCAAATAAATACCGGTGATCATCGAGAACATGTCAGTTCGGGATAGAAAGGCACCGGCCAAAGGATTTTCGTCCCCCGAGTTCTTGCGAACCGAATTTACCCGCCAGTAGTTTTCCTCGGACCCTGCGAAACGCGAAAGGAGGCCCGGCCGTGGCGGTACCGGTCATCGAATTCCCGCTGGGCGCGCTGCGCCAGGCGGGGCGGCTGTTCGCGCTCGGCGCCACCGTGCTCGGCATGGCGTTCCGCCGGCCGTTCCAGTTCCGCGAGTTCGTCGAGCAGTTCTGGTTCATCGCCAGCGTGACGATCCTGCCGACCGCGCTGGTGTCCATCCCGTTCGGCGCGGTGACCTCGCTGCAGGTCGGCTCGCTCACCCAGCAGTTCGGCGCGCAGTCGTTCACCGGCGCGGCCAGCGTGCTGGTGGTGATCCAGCAGGCCAGCCCGATGATCGTGGCGCTGCTGGTGTCCGGGGTGGCGGGCTCGACGATCTGCGCGGACATCGGCGCCCGGACGATCCGCGAGGAGCTGGACGCGATGGAGGTGCTCGGCGTCTCGCCGGTCCAGCGCCTCGTCGTGCCCCGCGTGCTCGCGTGCGTCGCCGTCGCGCTGCTGCTGAACGGGCTGGTCTCGGTCGTCGGCGTCGCGGGCGGCTACTACTTCAACGTCATGATGCAGGGCGGCACGCCCGGCGCGTACGTGGCGAGCTTCTCCGCCCTGGCGCAGCTCCCCGACATCTACGTGGGCGAGGCGAAGGCGCTGCTGTTCGGGTTCGTCGCGGGCGTCGTCGCCGCGTACCGGGGGCTGAACCCGAAGGGCGGGCCGAAGGGCGTCGGCGACGTCGTCAACCAGTCCGTCGTCATCACGTTCCTGCTGCTGTTCCTGATGAACCTCGTGATCACCGGGATCTACCTGCAGGTCGTCCCGCCGAAGGGAGGCTGAGCGATGAGCCTGCTGACGGCGGTACGCGGCGGCCCGAACCGGTGGTTCGCGTGGCTCGACCAGCCCGGTGACCAGGGCACCTTCTACGTCAAGGCGCTCCTGTGGACGCCGCGCGCCCTGCACCGCTACCGCAAGGAGGTGCAGCGGCTGCTGTCGGAGGTCGCCTTCGGCAGCGGCGGTCTCGGCGTGGTCGGCGGGACGATCGGCGTGATGGTCGCGATGACCCTCGCGACCGGCGTCGTCGTCGGCATGCAGGGCTACTCCGCGCTCCAGCAGATCGGCACGTCGGCGTTCACCGGGTTCGCGTCCGCCTACATCAACACGCGGGAGATCGCGCCGGTGGTGTCGGGCCTCGCCCTGTCGGCGACGGTCGGCGCCGGGTTCACCGCGCAGCTCGGCGCGATGCGGATCAGCGACGAGGTCGACGCCCTGGAGGTCATGGGCATCCCGAGCCTGCCGTACCTGGTGACGACCCGGATCATCGCCGGCGCGGTCGCGATCGTCCCGCTGTACGCGATCGGGCTGATGTGCGCGTACCTGGCGTCCCGCGAGGTCACGGTGAAGGTGAACGGGCAGTCGGCGGGCACCTACGACCACTACTTCGGGCTGTTCCTGTCGCCGGCGGACGTGGTGCTGTCGTTCCTGAAGGTGCTGGTCTTCAGCGTCCTGGTGATCCTGTCGCACTGCTACTACGGCTACCGCGCGGCCGGCGGCCCCGCGGGGGTGGGGAAGGCCGTCGGCCGCGCGGTCCGCACGTCGATCGTGCTGATCAGCGTGAGCGACTTCTTCTTCAGCCTCGCGGTCTGGGGCACCAACACGACGGTGAAGGTCGCCGGATGAGCGCCCGGCGGGAGGCCCGCGGGCGGCGGGCGGGGCGCGAGCGGGTCGCCGCGCGGCGGCTGGCCGGGGTGGCGTTCCTGCTGGTGCCCGCGCTGCTGGTCTGGCTCTCGATCGCGATCTACGACAAGGCGTTCACCAGGGCGAGCTGGGTGACGCTGAAGACGGCGAGCGCGGGCAGCGAGATGCACCCGCACGCGGACGTGAAGCTGCGCGGCGTCGTGGTCGGCGAGGTGCGGACGGTGTCGTCCAACGGCGGCGTCGCGACGCTGAAGCTGGCGATCCAGCCGGACAAGGTGAAGCTGCTGCCGCGCAACGTCACGGCCCAGCTGCTGCCGACGACGCTGTTCGGGCAGCGGTTCGTCGCGCTGATCCCGCCGGCGCAGCCGAGCCCGGCGCGGCTGACGGCGGGGAGCACGATCGGCCAGGACCGCTCGTCCAACGCGATCGAGCTGCAGCGGGTGATGGACAACCTGTATCCGCTGCTCACCGCCGTGCAGCCGGCGCAGCTGTCGGCGACGCTGACCGCGGTGTCGCAGGCGCTGAGCGGGCGCGGCGAGCAGCTCGGCGACACCCTCGTCGAGCTGGACGGCTACCTCAAGAAGATCAACCCGAGCCTGCCCGCGCTGAACCGGGACATCCGGGAGCTCGTCGCGGTCAGCAACGACTACGCCGAGGCGACGCCCGACATCCTCCAGGCGCTCAACGACTTCGGCTACACGACGCGCTCGATCGTCCAGCAGCGCACCGAGCTGAGCCGGCTGTACGAGACCGTCACCGGCGCCTCGCAGGACATGTCCGACTTCCTTCACGAGAACTCGGCCAACTTCATCGCGCTCGCGGCCGACAGCCGCGCGTCGCTCCAGGTCCTGCAGAAGTACTCGCCGGAACTGCCCTGCACGCTGCGGATGCTGAACGACTTCATCCCGCTGATGGACAAGGTCCTCGGCAAGGGCACGGACCGTCCGGGCCTGCACGTCGACGTGACGACCGTCCGGAACAAGGGCCGGTACGTCCCCGGCAAGGACGCGCCCCGCTACACCGACCGGAGCGGGCCGCACTGCTACCCGGCCGGCGCCGCGGCGAAGTCCGCGCCGCCGAACGCGGCCACGCCGGTCGCGGTGGCGCCCGGCGCGCTCGGCCTGCCGAACTCCCCGGAGGAGAACCGGCTGGTCAACGAGCTGCTCGCGGCCGGCCTCCAGGAGGTGCCCGAGGACCTGCCCGACTGGAGCAGCGTGCTGCTCGGCCCCGTCTACCGCGGCACGGAGGTGAGGCTCAAGTGAACCGGAGGGGACTGGCCGGGCCGCTGGTGAAGTCGCTGGTGTTCGTCGTGGTGACGGTCGTCGCGACGGCGCTGCTGGCGCTCAGCATCACGCAGACCGGGGGCGGCGGGACCGTCACCTACAAGGCGCGGTTCACCGACGCGTCCGGGCTGCGCGACGGCGACGGCGTGCGGATCGCGGGCGTCGAGGTCGGCCGGGTCGCCGGGATCAGGGTCGCCGGCCGCCGGCAGGCGCTGGTGACGTTCACCGTCGGGCGCGGGCACCGGCTGCCCGCCGCGTCCACCGCGACGATCAAGTACCTGAACCTGATCGGGCAGCGGTACGTCGAGATCGGCCGCGGGACGGGCGGCACCGGCACGCTGCGGCCGGGCGCGACGATCCCGGTCGAGCGGACGGCCCCGGCGCTGAACCTGACGCAGCTGTTCAACGGCTTCCAGCCGCTGTTCCAGGCGCTGTCGCCGAAGGACGTCAACCAGCTCGCCGGGTCGATCGTCCAGGTGCTCCAGGGCGAGGGCGGCACGGTCGAGGACCTGCTGTCCACGGTCGGGACCCTGACCCGCGGCATCGCCGACAAGGACCAGGTCATCGGGCAGGTCATCGACAACCTCAACACCGTGCTCGACACGGTCAACGGGCGCGGCGACAACCTGTCGAGCCTGATCGCGACGCTGCGGCGGCTCGTGTCGGGCCTCGCGGGCGACCGGACGTCCATCGGGAACGCGATCAGCGCGCTGGACGACCTCGCCGGGGTCACCACCGGCCTCCTCCAGGAGGGCCGCGCGCCGCTCAAGCAGGACATCGCGCAGCTCGGGCGGCTGTCCGCCAACCTCAACGACGACTCCCCGACGATCGACCGGTTCCTGCGGACGCTGCCGGTGAAGATGGCGGCGATCGGCCGGATCGGCTCGTACGGGTCGTGGATGAACTTCTACATGTGCGAGGCGTCCGTGACCGGGGTGACCTACAAGCAGTACCCGGGCGAGACCCACCCGGCGCCGACCGGCGTGCACTCGGACGCGGCGAGGTGCGGGTCATGAGGCGGCCGCGGCTGAAGCCCGTCCGGGAGCGCAACCCGGTCCTCGTCGCGATCGTGTCGATCACGCTCATCGTCGCGGGCGGGCTGGCGGCGTTCAACGCCAGGAACCTGCCGGTGATCGGCGGCGGCACCCGCTACACCGCCGACTTCGGCGAGGCGGCCGGGCTGCGGTCCGGCAACGAGGTGCGGGTCGCGGGCGTGAAGGTCGGCGAGGTCACCGGCGTCCGGCTGGACGGCGCGAAGGTCGCGGTGTCGTTCCGGGTGAAGGGCGCCTGGGTCGGCGACGCCAGCACCGTCGCGATCGCGATCAAGACGCTGCTCGGCGACAAGTACCTCGCGGTCGACCCGCTCGGCCCGCGCCGGCAGGACCCGGGGGACACCATCCCGCTCGACCGGACGACGTCGCCCTACGACGTGACGCAGGCGTTCCAGGACCTCGCCACGACGACCGGGCAGCTCGACTCGGCGAAGCTCGCGCAGAGCCTCGACGCGATCTCCGGCGCGTTCGCGCACACCGCGCCGAGCGTCCGGCAGGCACTGACCGGCGTGTCCGCGCTGTCGAAGACGATCTCGTCGCGGGACTCGCAGCTGTCCCGGCTGCTCGCCAACACCCGGCAGATCACCGGGACGGTGTCCGACCACACGCAGGACGTCCAGGCGCTGCTGCGCGACGGGAACCTGCTGCTCACCGAGATCGGCCGGCGCCGCGAGGCGATCCACGGGCTGCTCGTCGGCACGCAGTCGCTGTCGCAGCAGATCACCGGGCTCGTCGACGACAACCAGGAGCAGCTCGACCCGACGCTGCGCGCGCTCGGCCGCGTCACCGACCTGCTCCAGAAGAACCAGGACAACCTGGACCGCGCGCTGAGGACGGCCGGCCCGTACACGCGGCTGCTCGGCAACACGATGGGCAACGGCCGCTGGATGGACGGGTACCTGTGCGGGCTCGTCCCGAAGGAGTACGCGCCGAAGACCACACCGGACAAGGGCTGCATGCCGCCCGAGAAGGGCGGGCACTGATGCTGCGCAAGCTGGCCGGTCCGGCGTCGCTGGTGGCCGCCGGGCTCGCCGTCATCGCCGCGGCCGCCGTCGCGTTCGTCGTGCTGCGCCCGCCGGCGGGCACCCGGGTCACCGTCTACTTCCACGACGCCGTCGGCGTCTACAAGGGCTCGGACGTGCGGGTCCTCGGCGTGAAGGTCGGCACGGTCAACTCCGTCCGGGCGCAGGGGACGCAGGTCAGGGCGGTGATGACGGTCGACCACGGGATCGTCGTCCCGGCGGACGCGAAGGCCGTCGCGATCGCGCCGAGCCTGGTCGCGGACCGGTACGTCCAGCTCACCCCCGCCTACACCGGCGGCCCGAAGATGGCGAGCGGCGCGACGATCCCCGCCGAGCGGACGGCGACGCCCGTCGAGCTCGACCAGATCTACGACAGCGTCCGGAAGCTGTCGGACGAGCTCGGCCCGAACGGCGTGAACAAGGACGGCGCGCTCTCCCGCGTCCTCGGCACCGGCGCCGAGAACCTCCAGGGCAACGGCCGGGACATCCGCACCACCACCGAGCGGATGGCGCAGGCCGCCAAGACCCTGTCGGGCTCGCAGAAGGACCTGTTCGCGACGATCTCCAACCTGTCGACGTTCACCACGATGCTGAAGACGAACGACGGGCAGGTCCGGCAGGCCGAGCGGCAGCTCGCGGACGTGTCCGGGTTCCTCGCCGACGACCGGCACGAACTGGACGCGGCGCTGAAGGAGCTGGCCGCCGCGCTCGCCAGGGTCAAGGTGTTCATCCACGACAACCGCGAGCAGATCAGCACGAACGTGCGGAAGCTCTCGAAGATCACGCAGCTGCTCGCCGACCAGCGGCGGTCGCTGGCCGAGGCGCTGGACGTCCAGCCGCTGAACGTCACCAACGTCCTGAACGCCTACGACCCGAGGAGCCGGACGCTGATGGGCCGCGGCGACCTCGACGAGATGAGCCTGCCGCTGCCGGCGGCCGGCCGGGCCGCGCCCGCGGGCGGTGCGGGGAAGGGGGCGCCATGAGCCGCGCGCACCTGCGGCGCGTCCGGAACGCGGCACCGGCCGCCGCGCTCGCCGTGCTCGCCGCGGCGACGCTCGGCGGCTGCGGCCCCGCCGGCGCGCTGGGCGGCTTCTCCGGCGTCCAGGACCTGCCGCTGCCCGGCGGCGCCGACCTCGGCGACCACCCGTACACGGTGAAGGCGCAGTTCGCGAACGTGCTGAACCTCGTCCCGCAGTCGGCGGTGAAGGTCAACGACGTCGCGGTCGGGCGGGTGGTGAAGGTGTCGCTGCCGGCCGGCGGCTGGACCGCCGAGGTCACCATGAAGATCAACGGCGACGTCCGGCTGCCCGCGGACGCCGCCGCGCAGCTGGAGCAGTCGAGCCTGCTGGGCGAGAAGTTCGTCCAGCTCAGCGCAGCACCGCGAGACACCGGGCTCCCGGCTGGCCCCGCCGCGCCGGGCGGTGCCGCGCCGGGCGGGCCCGCGCCGTCCGCGAGCCCGGGAAGGCTCGCGGACGGCGCGGTGATCCCGGTGTCGCGCACCAACCGCAACCCGGAGGTCGAGGAGGTGTTCGGCGCGCTGTCGCTGCTGCTCAACGGCGGCGGGATCGCGCAGCTGCGCACCATCACCACCGAGATGAACAAGGCCCTCGACGGCAACGAGCCGCGGATCCGCTCGCTGCTGGAGCAGGCGCGCAGGCTCGTCGGCGACCTCGACGCCAACCGGAAGGGCATCACCGACGCGCTGGACGGCGTCAACCGGCTGTCGGCGACCCTGCGCGCCCGCCAGGGGCAGATCGGCGTCGCGCTCGACGACCTCGAACCCGGCCTGAAGGTGCTGGAGGAGCAGCGCGGCGCGCTCGTGCGGATGCTGAACTCGCTGAACGACCTGTCCGGCGTCGCCGTGACGACCGTCCGGCGGAGCCAGGACGACCTCGTCGCCGACCTGAAGGCGCTGGAACCGACGCTGCGCAAGCTGTCGGACGCCGGGCACGACCTGCCGAACGCGCTGCAGGTGCTGCTCACCTACCCGTTCACCGACGCGGTCCTGCCCGCGATCAAGGGCGACTACCTGAACGTCTATCTCCAGGTCACCGCGCAGCCGGGGACGCAGATCGTGCCGCCGATCGCGCCGCTGCCCACGGCCGGGGACGGCAAGCCGAGCGGCTCGGCGGGCGGCGGCCCGGCAGGCGGCGGTTCGGCGGGCGGCGGTTCGACGGGGCAAGGGGGCTGACCGGATGCTGACCATCGGCACCAGGATCAAGAACGTCGTCTTCCTGATCGTCGGCGCGCTCGCGATGTGCTACGTCGGCCTGAACTACGCCGACCTCGGCGGATACGTCGGGCTGCAGAACTACTACGTCGTCAAGGTCGACCTGCCCGAGGCGGGCGGGCTGGCGAAGAACGCCGACGTCACCTACCGCGGCACGTCGGTCGGACGCGTCGGGGGCCTGGAGCTCACCGGCGACGGCGTCATCGCCGACCTGCGGATCCGCAAGTCGGCGCCGAAGGTGCCGCGCGACACCCGGGCCGTCGTGGCGAACCGGTCGGCGATCGGTGAGCAGTACCTCGACCTGCGGCCCCGCACCGCCGCCGGGCCCTACCTCGCCGCCGGCTCGGTCATCCCGCGCTCCTCGGCCACCACCCCCGCGCCCGTCACCGACCTGCTGACCAGCGTGAACAACCTCGCGGCGTCCGTCCCGACCGGCTCGCTGCGGACGGTCGTCGCCGAACTCGGCACGGCCTTCGCCGGCGAGGGCCCGAACCTCCAGGTCCTGCTGGACAACAGCCACACCCTCACCGAGGCCGCCGACCGCAACATCGAACCGACCCGCTCGCTCATCGGCGACGGCCAGACCGTCCTGCGCACCCAGGACGAGGAGTCCGGCGCCCTCCAGGCGTTCGGGCGGAACGCCCGGCTGCTGTCGCAGCAGCTGCGCGCGTCCGACCCGGCGTTCCGCAAGCTGGTGTCGACGGCGCCCGGCGCGGCCGGCGAGCTCCAGGGCCTCGTCCGCGACCTCGACCCGTCGATGAGCGTCCTCGTCGCGAACCTGCTGACCACCTCCCGCGTCCTCCAGCCGAGGACGGACGGCCTCGAACAGCTCCTCGCCAAGCTCCCCGACGCCGTGTCCATGGGCCTGACCGTCGCGCGGAACGGCCGCCTCAGCTTCGGGATGGTCAACACCTTCTTCAACCCGCTGCCCTGCACGTCCGGATACGGCGGGACGGAGTACCGCAACGGGCTCGACACGTCCGCCGGGCCAGCCCTCAACACGGCGGCCCGCTGCACGGCCCCCGCGTCCAGCGGCGTCAACGTGCGCGGTGCGGCGAACGCGCCGCACCGGCCCGTCCCGGCGGCGGTGCGCCCCGGCTCGGTGCTCGGCGGCGGGACGGCGGCGTCGGCGTCCGCCCTGCCGGGGGCGCTGGCCCTGCCGGGCGTGGCGCCGGGACCGTCGGGGATGAGCGCGCTGCTCGGCCTCCAGGGAGGGCACTGATGGCCACCACCGCGAAGGCCGAGGCGCCGCCGCGGCCCCGCACGAAACGGCGGCCCCTGCTCGCCGGGTGGGGCCTGATCGGCTGGACCGCGGTCCTCGCCGCCGCGGCCTTCCTCGGCTGGACGGCCTGGACCCTCCTCCACGGCGGCACCGGCCACGAGAGCGGACCCGAACGCGAACGCGGCATCGTCCTGCGCAGCGGCGAGCGGGAGATCGCCGCGCTCAACACCATGGACCGCGCCGACCCGTCCGGCGGGCTCAAGGCATGGCTGGACGCCTCCACCGGCCCCCTGCGCGACCAGCTCCAGCGCGACGAACCGCAGAACCGCGCCAAGATCGGCACGTCGCGGACCAGCGCGTCCGCGACCGTCACCGGCGCCGCCGTCACCTCCCTCGACACCGCCGCCGGCAAGGCCCGGATCATCGCGTCGGTGCGGGTCGAGCTCACGCCGCAGGGCGGCGCGCCCACCCTCCAGCGCAAGCGCTTCGAGGCCGGCGTCGTCCGGACCGCGTCCGGCTGGAAGCTCGAATCGCTCACCTCGATCCCGGCCGGTGCCCGATGAGCCGCCTCCTCGCCCTCTCCAAGCCGCTCGGGATCGCGTTCGGGCTCGTCCTCGCCGCGCTGCTCCTGCACCCCCTCGCCGGCCGGCTCCGCGACGACGACGCCCCGCACGACCGGGCCGTCCTCGACGGCGTCGCCACCACCAACGTCACCGGCGACGTGTCCACCGCGCTGAGCCGCATCTTCAGCTACACGCCCGCCGACGTGGACGCCGCGCAGCGCGCCGCGTCCGAGGTGCTCACCGGCTCCGCCGCAGCGCAGTACGAGCAGATCTTCGGCCAGGTGCGGCGGCAGGCGCCCGCGCAGCGCGTCACCCTGGCCACCCGCGTCGTCCGCGCCGGCGTCGTCTCCCTGGTCGGCGACACCGCGCGGCTCCTGGTGTTCCTCGACCAGACCGCGACCCGCGCCGGCAGGCCCGACGGCACCCCCGCCGCCGCCCAGCTCACCGTCACCGCGCACCGCGACGGCGGCCACTGGCGCATCACCGAGCTGAAGTCGGCGTGACCGGGAGGCCCGCGATGCCCCAGCCCGAAACCGCAGACCGGAACGACACCGTCCGGCGGACGGCCGCCTGCCTCGCCGTCCTCGCCGCGCTCTTCGCCGCCTGGGCCGGCTGGAACTGGTACTCCGCCGCCCACGACGGCGCCTACGCCTACTCCCGGACCCGCGACGACGTCCTGCAGAGCGCCGAGCAGGGCGTCCAGAACCTCAACACCCTCGACTACCGCGCCGTCGACGCGGGACTCAGGAGCTGGCTGGACTCCACCACCGGCGACCTCCACCAGCAGATCGCCCAGGGCCGCGCCGCCTTCACCGGCCAGGTCCGCAAGGCCCGCACCGTCACCACGGCCAGGATCCTGGACGCCGCCGTCTCCGAACTGGACGAGCGGTCCGGCAAGGCGAGCGTGCTGGTCGCCGTCGAGACCACCGTCACCCCGCCGGACGGCCCCCCCGTCACCAAGCAGAACCGGCTGGAGGCCCGGCTCGCCCGCAGCGGCGGCGGCTGGCGGCTCAGCGACCTCGGCCAGGCCCCGACGGGCACGACGTGAGAGGACGGCCCGCCATGGCCGCGCAGACCACCCGCATCGTCGGCGGCGCCCGCTGGAAGGCCGCCGCCGCCTCGCCTCCCGTCCTCGGCCTGCTCGCCGTGCTGCTCGCCGCGTCCGGGATCTGGATGCACCGGCAGGCGGACGGCGTCCGCGCCGACCCGGCCGTCCGGAACACCGCCCTCACCGACAGCGCCGCCACCAGCCAGGTCAAGGGCGCCGTGGCCGACATGGTCGGCGCGCTGTTCTCCTACGACTACAACGACCCCGGCCGCACCGACGCCGCCGCCCGCACCGACCTCTCCGGGGACGCCGTCCGCCGGTACGCGGCGCTGATGGGCAAGGTCCGCACCGACGCGCCGCGGGAGAAGACCGTCCTGAGTACCAAGGTCACCGACAGCGCCGTCATCACCCTCCGAGACGGCCGCGCCCGGCTCCTCGTCTACGCCGACCAGCAGACGACCCGCACCAGCGACGGCAAGAGCACCACGTCCCCCGCCATGCTCGCCGTCACCGTCGCCCGCCATTCCGGTCACTGGCGGATCACCGGCCTGAACACGTTCCAATCCTGAAAGGCCGCCGCCCGCGCGACGGCTCCGGCCTGCCGGGGGCACGGTCACCGCCGTTTCCGTCGGATTTTCCAGAATGGTGAAATGGAAATGCCGTGCGACCTGCGGTTTTATCAGTCGACTCCAAGAAATACCGCTGAACGGTTTATTTCAGCGACAATCGGAATCGGGTCCCCATCCGGGATCCTGGGGAGCGCCGCCGGACCGGCGGACCTGGGACAGGGGGATCGACGCGTGGTGCGAACAGGGTTGGACGGGCGGGTCTTCGAGGCCGTCCCGGCGTGGGTGGCGCGGCGGCTGCGGCCGCACGTGGACCGGGCGGCCGACGAGGTGCTGAACGAGCTGCGGCACGGCGACCCGCCGCTGGGCGAGGAGGAGGCCGGCCGGGCGCGCGCCGGGATCGCCGCCGGGATCCGGCACTTCTGCGACCTCGTCGAGGACCCCGGCGCGGGCTGGGACCGGGTGGCGGCGTTCTACCTGCGGGTCGGTCGGCACCAGGCGCGCGACGGCCGCGACCCGGTGGAGACCCAGCAGGCGCTGCGGCGCTCCGCGCTGGCCGCGTGGCGGACGCTCGCGTCCGCGCCGGGCGGGCTCGAACTCGACGTCGGCGCGCTCAGCCTCGTCGTGGACGCCCAGTTCTGCTACATGGAGGCGGTGTCGGAGATGATCGCCGCCGGGTACGCGGCGGAGGTCGCCGCGCGCGCCGGCGGGGCCGACGACCTCGCCGCGCGCCGCCGCCGGGCCCGGCTGCTGCACCTGCTGCTCGCCGAGCCGCCGGCGGACGCCGCGCGGATCGCGGCGCTGGCGGCCGAGGCCCGCTGGCCGCTGCCGCGGACGGTGGCGGTCGCGGTGGCGCGGCAGCGCCGCGAGGACGCCGGCCGGGCGCCCGCCGCCGTCGCCGGCGGCCTGCTGTGCGACTTCGCGGCGCCCGAGCCGTGCCTGCTCGTCCCCGACCCGGACGGCTCCGGACGGGCCGGCCTGCCGGACGCCCTGCTGCGCGACTGGTCGGTCGCGATCGGGCCCGCGGTCCCGCTCGCGCGCGCGGCGGACTCGCTGCGGTGGGCGCGCGAGACCCTCGCGCTGGCGGCGCGCGGGGTGATCCCGGACGGCGGGCTGATCCGCAGCGCCGAGCACGTCCCCGCGCTGGTGATCTCCCGGGCCGGGGAGCTGATCGACGACGCCGCCGCGACCCGGCTGGCGCCGCTCAGCGCCGTCCCGCCGGCCCGCCGGGAACGGCTCGCGGAGACGCTGCTGGCGCTGCTGGAGCACAACTTCAACGCGGCCGACGCGAGCCGCCGATTGCGCGTCCACCCGCAGACCGTCCGGTACCGGCTGCGCCATCTGCAGGACCTCTTCGGGGACGACCTGCGCGACCCGCGGCGCTGCCTGGAGATGGAGCTGATCCTGCACGCCCGGCTCGCCGGCCGCGGCACGGCCCGTTGAACCGGGCGATGTGACGCTTCGACGCGCGATCGCACGACTTTTTGTCAATCCTGTGACAATCGGACCGCCGAATCGTTGCGCGGCGTGCATGGTGCGCGACGGAGCGCGGCGCCATAGTCGGGGACCGCATGCTCGGCCGTCCAGTGAGGTGGTGCTCCGATGTCCGGTGACGCGTACGACGTCGATGTGATCGTCGTCGGGTCCGGGTTCGGCGGCAGCGTGTCGGCGCTGCGGCTGGCCGAGAAGGGCTACCGCGTCGCCGTCCTGGAGGCGGGCCGCCGCTTCGACGAGCGGACGCTGCCGAAGACGTCCTGGCGGCTGCGCAAGTACATGTGGGCGCCGCGGCTCGGGATGCGCGGCATCCAGCGCATCCACCTCGTCGGCGGCAAGGCCGGGGTGCTGGTGCTCGCGGGCGCCGGCGTCGGCGGCGGGTCGCTGGTGTACGCCAACACCCTGTACGTGCCGCCGGAGCCGTTCTTCAAGGACCGGCAGTGGGGCCACATCACCGACTGGCAGGACGAGCTGAAGCCGTTCTACGCGCAGGCGCAGAAGATGCTGGGCGTGACCGTCAACCCGCTCGTCACCCCGGCGGACGAGGCGATGAAGCGCGTCGCCGACCGGATGGGCGTGGGCGACACCTACCATCCGACGCCCGTCGGCGTGTACTTCGGCGACAGGCCGGGCGAGGACCACGACGACCCGTTCTTCGGCGGCGCCGGCCCCCGCCGGACGACGTGCACCGCGTGCGGCTCCTGCATGATCGGCTGCCGCGTCGGCGCGAAGAACATGCTGACGAAGAACTACCTCTACCTGGCCGAGCAGGCCGGCGTGGAGGTGCTGCCCGACACGACCGTCACGGCGGTGTCGCCGCTGGACGGCGGCGGCTACACCGTCGAGACGGAGCACACCGGGCCGCTGCGCAAGCGGCGCCGCACGCTGACCGCCGAGCACGTCGTCTTCGCCGCCGGGACCTACGGCACGCAGCGGCTCCTGCACCGGATGCGCGCCACCGGCCGCCTCCCGCACCTGTCGCCCCGCCTCGGCGAGCTGACCCGCACCAACTCAGAGGCGCTCCTCGGCGTCGAGCGCATGACGGTGTGGCACCGCAAGAAGGACGTCGACCACAGCACCGGCCTCGCCATCACCTCGTCCTTCCACCCCGACGACAAGACCCACATCGAGCCGACCCGCTACGGCGCCGGCAACAACCTGATGGGCTTCATCCGGACGCTGCTCATCGACGGCGGCGGCCCTCCCCGCTGGCTGAAGTTCCTCGGGCAGGCCGCCCGGCACCCCACCGTCATCCTGCGCGGCCTGTCGCTGAAGGACTGGGCGAAGCGGACCGTGATCGCGCTCGTCATGCAGACCGCCGACAACTCCATCACGATCAGCGAGAAGCGCGGGCGGCTCGGCCGCCGCCGGCTGTCGGCCGGGCTGGGCGAGGGCGAGCCGAACCCGACCTGGATCCCGATCGCGCACCGGGCCGTCCGGATTCTGGCCGACGAGCTGGACGCCACCCCCGGCGGGACCTGGTTCGACCTGTTCAACATCCCGACCACCGCGCACTTCATCGGCGGCTGCGTCATCGGCGAGACGCCCGAGACCGGCGTCGTCGACCCCTACCACCGCGTCCACGGCCACCCCGGCCTGCACATCGTGGACGGCTCGGCGGTCACCGCGAACCTCGGCGTCAACCCGTCCCTCACCATCACGGCGCAGGCCGAGCGGGCGATGGCGTTCTGGCCGAACCGCGGCGAGAAGGACCCGCGCCCCGAGCCCGGCGCCCCCTACCGGCGCGTCGAACGCGTCGCCCCGCGGTCCCCGGCCGTCCCCGAGGGCGCACCCGCCGCCCTCCCGCTCGTCTGAGCCGGGACGCTCAGCGCGGGCCGGTGCCGTCCGCGTCCGGGCACGGGCTCATCAGCCGGTCCATCAGCACGTGCATGTGCTCGCGGAACGAGGCGATGATCTCCGGGTCGAAGGCGCTGCGCATGCCCTGGGACTGCTCGAAGACGCCCGAGCCGAGGAAGCCGTGCACGCACCAGACCATGGTGCCGAGCAGGTAGAACGGGTTGACGTCCGGCGGGATCACGTCGCGGATCTTGCGGATGGCCAGGTGGAACAGCGGCCGCGCGTAGTGGTCCTCCAGCTCGGAGATGTCGGCGGCGTCGGCCACCCACCGGTGCGCCCACAGCGCGCGGTTCTGCGGATGCTCCAGGTGGAAGTCCAGGTAGCCGTCGACGATCTGGTGGATGGCCCGCCGCCCGGGTTCGGCCTGGTCGACGACCGTCTCCAGCATGTCCCGCTCGGCCTCGAACGCCTGCCGCATGACCTCCAGGTAGATGGCGCGCTTGTCGCCCGCCGCCTCGATGACCGCCGTGGACCCGGTGCCCAGGGCGTCCGCGATCAGCTGCATGGGGGTTCCGTCGTAGCCGAGTTCGCCGAACAGGCGGGTGGCGACATCGATGACCTGCTGCCGCGTGATGACACTGCCCATACGACGACGCTATGTAGCCCCGGTTCGGGTGGAACGTAAGCGCGGGCATGGGCGTGGCCAACACCCGGTAAACGCCGTGGTCCTGCCGGTAGACGCCGTGGCCGCGCCGATCTCAGAGGATCGGCGCGGCCACGGACGGGAAGACGCGGGAGGGAGGGGTCAGGCCTTGAGGGCGGCGGTCGTGACGGGCTTGTCGAGGACGCCGCCCGACGTCCACTTGGCGAACGACATCTGCCAGTAGCCCCAGCCGTTCCACCACTCCAGGTTCCGCTTCGTGCCGGTGATGGTGACGATGTCGCCGCGGTAGGACCAGCCGTAGAACCACCTGGCGTCGTCACCGGGGGAGCGGACGCAGCCGTGGCTGCAGTTGCGGTCGCCCAGGCAGGTCGGGTCGTCCATGTTCTGGTGGATGTACTCGCCGCTGTTGGAGATGCGGGTCGCCCACGGGACCTGCTCGTCGTACCAGCCCGGGTCGCCCTTCTTCTTGCCCGGCGGGCGCATCCGCTCCAGCCGGCTGTGGTCCATGGTCAGGTGGACGCCGCTGGTGGTGAGCAGGTGGTCGACGCCGTCGGACTGGACGTCGCCGCCGGCGCCGAGGCTGACGCCCCAGGACCGGACGGTGCGGCCGTTCTTCTTGACCACGAGCCGGTCGGTCTTGGCGTTCACCTGGATGGTGTGCGAGTCGCCGATCTTGAACGAGCGGGTGGTGTCCTTGTTGCCGAACACGTTGTCGCCGATCTTCAGGCCGGCGTAGTGGACGGTGACGGAGACCCGCTGGTGCGGCGCCCACGGGTGCTTCGGGCGGAACACCAGGGACGGCAGGCCGTTGAACGACTCGCCCGGCGCCAGCCACCGCCAGGCGCCCTCGGTCGGCTTCGTCGAGGAGATCTCGATGCTCTTCTCGATCGCGGCGCGCGCCTTGACCGGGACCGTCTTGTTGAACTGGATGAAGACCGGCATGCCCGTGCCGACCGTCTCGTTCGCGCTCGGCACCACGTTGTTGATGACCGTGGCGGCCGTCGCCTTGCTCGTCTTGAACGCGCTGGTGGCCGTGGTGGCCTTGCCCTTGGGGGAGGTGGCGGTGGCCGACACCTGGTAGGTGCCGCCCGGCTGGAGCGTCCAGGTGGAGTGCCACTGCCGCTTGTCCGCCGACAGCTCGCCGGGGACCGGGACCGTCCTGCCGGACGCGGTGCTCTTCAGCTGCACCGAGATCTGGCCGAGCGTGCCGCCGGCGGCCGCCACCGTCACGCCCTCGTCCGGGCGGGCCTTGCCGGCGCCGTTCGCGGGGGTGATCGTCACCTTGGGGGCGCCGTCCTCACCGCCCGCCGCGGTCGTCCCGCCCTCGCCGCCGCTGCCACCGCACGCCGTCGCCAGCCCCAGCACCAGAGCGACCACCGCAACCGACTTCCCTCGCACCGTACTCCCTCATCCAGCCCACCCGAACCCGGCGGAGCGCGGACCCCGCAACGCGATCGCTGACGAACGGCCCTTCGAGCCCGGCCCGTACCAGGGGGACGGCCGGTCAACACGCCCGATCACATGTGACGTCCATCGTGCCCGGAAGGTTCGCGTCGCGCAGGGGGTTCTCCTCATCTTTCGCCGCAGGCGCCCCAGGCGTTCACCGCGGCGGGCCGGGCGCCGGCGCGGCCGGCACCGCCCGGGGGCCGCGGCCGGGGGGCCGGCGGGGGCGGCGGAACGCATGTCATTGCTCGCAATCGGCGCGGGGTCGGGCGAAAAGGAAAGGCATCGGCGGCGTCCCGGGATATGGAAATGCAAGGGCCGCCGCGGGGCCGCGGCCCTTGGTGTTTCTTGGCGAAAGCGATGGCCGGTGATGGGGTCGTCGCCGCAGGTCACGTGGGTAGCACCCGGACAGTGTCGATCTTCTATTCAAGACTGCGGTGGCCTTCGTTAAAAGCGCCGATCGGCGCCGGTTCGCGCTGCGATGCTGGGCCGTGGCCGCTCGCGGACCCCGTGTTCGGCGGCGGGGAATGCGCGCGGCGCCATGGCACGGCGGAGCCGGCGCCGCCACCTGCCGGTGAGTTCCTGTCAGCGAAGGGACGCGGGAGATGAGAGCCCAGGGGCTGAGCGCCTCCATCGACTCGAGCGCCCCCGTCGGCTCCGGGGCGCCCCTCGCGGACCCGCCGTCCCCGCCGCCGCGCCGCCGCCGGACCCCGGCCCCGATCGCCGTGCTGTACCCGGCCTGCCTCGCCGTCGCCGACGGCTGGGCGATGGCCGCCGCCGTGTCGGTCGCGCGCGGCGCGGGCCCCGACGGGGCGCTGCCCGCCGCCGCGTCCGCCGCCGTCATCGCGCTGAACGCCTCGGGCGGGCTGTACCGGATCCGGCGCAGCCCGTCGCTGCTGGCGGACGCGCGCCCGGTGCTGGTGCGGACGCTGGTGGTCGGCGCGCTGGCCGCCGCGCTGCTGCCCGCCCTGACGCCCGGTGCGGCGCCGTCGCGCGCCGGGACGGCCACGTGGCTGCTGATCGCGTCGGTCGCCGGCCTGCTCTCGCTGGCCGTGCGGGCGTTCGGGAACGCCGCCGTGCGCACCTACCGGTGCCGCCGGTCGCGCGCCCGCACCGCCCTCGTCGTCGGGACGGGGGCGATGAGCGAGCACGTCGTCGACATCCTGCTCGGGCGCGGCGACCTCGGCCTCGCCCCGGTCGGGCTGGTCGCGGCCGGCGGGACGGACGCGGCGCCGGGCCAGCCCGTCCTCGGTGACGCCGCCGACCTGCCCGCGCTCGTCGAGGAGCACGGCGCCGACACCGTGGTGATCGTCGCCGAGGACGTCCATCCCGGCCGGCTCGACGCGGTGCTGCGGCTGGTGTTCGGGCTGCCGTGCGAGACGCTGCTCGTCCAACCGCCGTCGGACGTGGTGCCGGTGGCGCCGGCCCGGCGCGAGTACCTGGCCGGGCTGCCGTGCGCGCGGGTGGACTGGCGGCTGCGCGGCGCTGCGCCGCGGCTCGCCAAGCGCGCGCTCGACCTGGCCGGCGCGCTGCTCGCGCTGCTGCTGGCGGCGCCGGTGCTGGCCGCGTGCGCCGCCGCGGTCCGGCTGGAGGGCGGCCCCGGCGTGCTGTTCCGGCAGCGGCGGATCGGGCGCGGCGGCGAGGAGTTCGTGCTGCTGAAGTTCCGCACCCTCAAGCCCGCGGACGAGCAGGAGTCCGACACCCGCTGGACGGTCGAGGGCGACCACCGGATGGGCCCGGTCGGCCGGTTCCTGCGCCGGACGTCGCTGGACGAGCTGCCGCAACTGTGGAACGTCGTCCGCGGCGACATGAGCCTGGTCGGGCCGCGCCCGGAGCGCCCGCACTTCGTGGAGCAGTTCTCCCGGTCGTGCCCCGGCTACATGCTGCGGCACCGCGTCCCCGTCGGGATGACGGGCTGGGCGCAGGTGCACGGGTTCCGCGGCGACACCTCGATCGAGCTGCGCGCCCGCCTCGACAACCACTACATCGACCACTGGACGCTCGGGTCGGACCTGCGCATCCTGCTGCTGACGGTGCGGACGATGCTCTGCCGGGACGCCGCATGACCGAGCGAAGCGAGGGCATGCGGCTGCCTTTGCCAGGGGGTGTGGGGGGTCGTCCCCCACAAGCGGCACGCATGACCGAGCGAAGCGAGGGCGTGCGGCTGCCTTTGCCGGGGGGTGTGGGGGGTCGTCCCCCACAAGCGGCACGCACGACGACGCTGCCCCGGCACCGCACGACGGCCGTCCCCTGCCCGGGCCGGACGGCGCGGGCGTCCCGGCGCGTCCTCGCGGACCTGCGCGGCCGGCCGAGCTGGCTGGTCGCGGCGACCGTGGCGTGCGTCGGCGTCCCGCCCGGCGGCGACGGCGGCGACGGCACCGGGGTGCAGGTCACCGCGGGCGACGTCGCGAGCGCCGTGCTGGTCGGGGCGGCCGTGCTGCTGGTGGCGACGCGGCGGGTCGCGGTGCCGCGCCGGGCCTGCTGGGCGTTCGCGCCGGCGGCCGTGGCGTTCGGGGTGACGACGGTCGCGTCCACCGACATCGCGTCCAGCATGTCCGGGTTCGTGCGGGACGTGCAGATCTTCGTGCTGGTGCCGCTCGCGGTCGTACTGCTCGCGCGGGACCGCCGCGACCTCGGGATCGTGTTCGGCTCGGTGCTCGGCCTCGGGCTCGGCGAGGCGCTGTACGGGATCTGGCAGTCGCTCAGCGGGACGGGCGCGTCGATCGGCGGCGAGAACGTCCGGGCGGTCGGCACGTTCGGCGCCGCCGACGTCATGGCGATGTCCATCGTCGTCGGGTTCGCGTTCCTGGTGCTGACGGCGTTCGCGCTGGTCGCGCCCCGGTACGGCGCCGCGGCGGTACCCGTCGCGCTCGCCGGGCTCGGCGTGCTGGCGCTCGCGCTGCTGCTCGCGCTCAGCCGGGGCAGCTGGATCGCGCTCGGCGCCGCCGTCGCGCTGATGCTGCTGGTCTTCGACCGGTGGCTCGCGGTGAAGGCGGCGGTCTGCTGCGCCGCGCTCGGGCTCGTCGTGTTCGGGCTGCTCGGCGGCGGCGAGGTCGTCCAGCGGTCCGCGTCGATCGCCAGCTCGGTGAACGACCCGGACCAGTCGGTCAGCGACCGCTACAACCTGTGGGCCGCCGCCGGGCGGATCTGGACCGACCACCCGGTCACCGGCGTCGGCGTGAAGAACTTCCCCGCCTACCGGGACGCCTACGCGGGCATCGAGCTGTCGTCCGGCAGCGAGACCGACGACCCGGTCAACGGCTACCGGCGGCAGCCGCTGCTGTCCCCGCACGAGGAGTACCTGCTGGTCCTGTCCGAGCAGGGCGTGCTGGGCTTCGCCGGGTTCGCCGCGCTGCCCGCCGCGATCCTGTGGGGCCTGTGGACGCGCCGCGACCTGCGCGACCCGTTCTGGCTCACCGGCACCGCGTTCATGACGTTCCTGCTGGTCAACTTCCTGTACGCGGACATGGGCGGGCCGACGTGCGTGCTCACCGGCGTGCTGCTCGGCGCCGCCGCCCGCCGCGCCTTCGGCCTCGGCCGCGGCACCGCCCCCGACCGGCCGGGCGGGGCCGGCGGATGACGGCGCGGGACGTGCGGCGGGGCGGCTCGGTCGGACGGGCCGCCGCGCTGTCGGGCGTCCTGATCGCGGCCGGCACCGGGCTCGGGTTCGTGCGCGACCTGGTGATGGCGCACCGGTTCGGCGCGAGCGGCGCCACCGACGCGTTCCTCGTCGCCTGGACGATCCCCGAGACCGTGTCGCCGCTGCTCATCGAGGACGCGATGGCGCTGCTGATGGTCCCGGTCGTCACCCGGCTGCTCGCCCGCGGCGGCGGCCTGCGCCCCTTCACCGCGACGACGCTGCCCCGGATGGTCGCCGGCCTCGCCGTCGTCACGCTGGTGCTCGGGTTCGCGGCCCCCGCCGTCGTCGAGGCCCTCGCGCCGGGGCTGACCGAGCCGGGGCCGGCGGTGCGGTGCGTCCGGCTGACCGCGCTCACCGTCGTCACGTTCGGCGTCGCCGGGTTCATGAGCGCGACGCTGCGCGCCCACCACCGGTTCGGCCCGCCCGCCGCGATCTACCTCGCGTACAACGTCGGGATCCTCGCGCTGATCGCCGGGTTCGCCGGGCTCGTCGGCATCATGAGCGCGGCGATCGGCGTCGCCTGCGGCAGCGTCCTCATGGTCGCCGTGCAGCTGCCCGCGTTCGCCCGCTGCCTGCGCGAGGACGCCGCGCCGCAGCTGGACCGCGCCGGCCTGCGGCTCGGCCTCGCCGCCGTCGCGCCCGTCGTCGTCTACACCGTGACCCGCCAGGCGCAGGTGTTCGTCGAGCGGTTCATCGGCTCCGGCCTCGCCGCCGGGTCGATCTCGCACCTCAACTACGCGCAGAAGGTCGCGCAGGTCCCGATGGTGCTGTCGCTGCTGATCGTCACGGTGACGTTCCCGCGCCTCGCGCGCGCCTCGGCGGACGGCGACACCGGCGGCGTCGCCCGCCGCGTCCAGCAGGACCTCGTCGTCGCCGGCGGCCTGGTGCTGTGCGCCACCGCGTTCCTCATCGCGTTCGCGCCCGCCGTCATCCGGGTGCTGTTCCAGCACGGCGAGTTCACCGCCGCCGACACCCGCGACACCGCCGCCACCCTGCGCGTCTACGCGCTCGGGCTGTGGGGGCAGTCGACGGTGGGGCTCGCCGCCCGCGCGTTCTTCGCGCTGCGACGGCCGCCGTGGCGGCCCGCCGGCGTCCTCGCGGGCGGCCTCGCCGTCACCGCCGCCGTCTGCGCGGCGCTCGCCGCCGCGACCGGGACGGTGGCGCTGGCCGCCGCCGACGCCGCCGGCATCACGCTCGCCGCCGTCCTGCTGCTCGCCGGGCTGCGCGCCCGCGTCGCGCCGATCGCGCTGCGCCGCGTCGCCGCGGACGTCGCCCGGCTCGTCCTCTTCGCGTCCCTCGCCGGCGCCGCCGCCCTGCTGGCCACCGGGCCGCTGGGCCGGTCCGGCGGGACCGCGCCCGCGATCGCCCGGCTCGCCGCCGGCGGCATCGTCACCGCCGCCGCGTTCGCCGCGCTGATCGCCGCCGCGGGACGCGACCTCATCGCGCCATGGGCGATCCCATGGCCCTCATGGAGGCCCGGCGCGCTCGTCCGCCGCGGCCGCACTTCTTCCGGGGGAACCAGTGACCCAGCCGACCGAACCGGCGCCGCACACGACGCCGCAGACGATGCCCGTGCCGGCGACAGAGCCGGCGGCGCGGCCCGCGCAGCCTCCGCAGGAGGTCGAGCCGCCGCCGCTGGTGCTGATGTACCACTCGATCGACCGGTGCGATGACGACCCGCACCTGGTGACCGTCTCGCCGCACCGGTTCGAGCGGCAGATGGCCTGGCTGCGGGCCCGCGGGCTGCGCGGCGTCGGGATGGCGGAGTTGCTCGCCGAGCACGCCGAGGGCCGCGCGCGCGGCCTCGTCGGCCTCACCTTCGACGACGGCTACGCCGACTTCGCCACCCGCGCGCTGCCCGTCCTCGTCCGCTACGGGTTCGGCGCCACCGTCTTCGCCGTGTCCGGACGCGTCGGCTCCTACAACGCCTGGGACGACGGCCCCCGCAAGCCGCTCATGACCGCCGAGCAGCTGCGCACCGTCGCCGACACCGGCATGGAGGTCGCCTCGCACGGCCGCCACCACGTGTCGCTCCCCGAGGTGGACGACACCGAGCTGCGCGAGGAGCTCGAGGAGAGCCGCACCGCCCTGGAGGGCATCGTCGGGCGGCAGGTCACCGGCTTCGCCTACCCGTACGGGCACGCGACGGCCCGCGAGATCGCCGCCGTCCGCGCCGCCGGGTACGACTACGCCTGCGACATCCGCCCGCAGGAGCCGTCCCGGCACGCGCTCGGCCGCGCCTACATCGGCGAGCGGGACGGCGGCCTGCGGCTCCGCGCGAAGATCATCCGGCATCAGCTGCAGTGGCGGAGCCGCCTGTGACCCGCGTCCTGCACGTCATCACCGGACTGGAGCACGGCGGCGCCGAGCGCCAGCTCGCGCTGCTCCTGCGCCATCTCCCGCTGGACTGCGAGGTGGCGACGCTGACGCACGCGGGTGCGGTCGGCGAGGAGATCCGGCGCGGCGGCGTGCCCGTCCACGAGATCGGCATGCGCGGCAACCGCGACCTCGCCGCGCTGCCGCGCCTCGTCCGGGTGATCGGCGACGGCGGGTACGACGTCGTCCACACGCACCTGTACCGCGCCTGCGTCTACGGCCGCGTCGCCGCCCGGCTGGCCGGAACGCCGCGCATCATCGCCACGGAGCACTCGCTGGGCGACGGCCACATCGAGGGCCGCCGCACCACCCGCGCCGTCCAGGCCCTCTACCGGGCGACGGAGCACCTCGGCTCCATGACGGTCGCGGTGTCCCCGACGGTCGCGACACGGCTGCGCGCGTGGGGCGTCCGGCCGGACCGCATCACGGTCATCCCCAACGGGATCGAGCCCACGGCGTTCGCCTTCGCCCCCGCGCGTCGCACCGCCACCCGCCTGCGCCTCGGCATCCCGGCGGACGCCCACGTCGTCGGCGCCGTCGGACGCCTCGTCCCGACCAAGCGCTTCGGCCTGCTCGTGGAGGCCGTCGCCCGGATGCCCGGCGCCCGGCTGCTGATCGTCGGCGACGGCCCGGAGCGCGCGCGGCTCCACCGGCTCGCCCGTGCCCGGCACGTGGCCGACCGCGTCGTCCTCGCGGGTGCGACGGGCGACGTGGCGCCGGCCCTCGCGGCCATGGACGTGTTCGCCGCCCCGTCCACGCAGGAGACGTTCGGCCTCGGGGTCCTGGAGGCGCTGGCCGCCGGGCTGCCCGTCGTCCGCACCGCCTGCCCGGCCCTGGACGGCCTTCCGCGCGGGGAGGCCCCGGACGCCGTGCGCCTGCCCGCCGCCGCCGGGCCGGACGCCTGGAGCGCCGAACTCGGCCGCCGCACCGGACGGGTCCCGGTGCCGCCGGCCGTCCACCGCTACGCCATCGCGGAGCAGGCCGCGAAGCTCGCCCGGCTCTACGCGGGCGGCGCGCCGCGCGCCGGCCGGGCCCGGCCCGCCCGCGAGTCCATCCCGACATGACGGCATGAGAGAAGGGTCAGCCGATGTCGCAACGTGACACCAGCAGGAAGCCGGCCGCCCGGAAACCGGCCACCGGGAAGCCGGCCGCCGGCGGACCGGCCGAGCAGCCGGCCGACGCAGGCGCCGCCCCGCCCACCGGCCGTGCCGCGCGGCGGCTCGCGGCCCGCCGGGCGGCGGGCCGGGCCGCCGCGACGCCACGCCGCGCCGCCGGCCGGCTGCGCGCGCCGCTGGCCGCGTGCCTCCGCCGGTTCGGCCCCGCCGTCGCGCTCGTGCTGAGCGGGCTCCTCGGCGGGCTCGGCTACGCCCTGTTCGCGCCCGCGACCTACACCGCCACCGCCTACGTGCTGGTCGTGGACGACGGCGACGGCGCCCAGGGGCCCGCGGCGGTCAGCTTCGCGCAGGCGTTCGGGCGGCTCGCGCCGCTGCCGGAGACCCTCGCCTACTCCTCGATCCCGCTGCCGGACGGCGCGATGGCCGCGACCCGCGACCACATCCAGTCGTCCACCTCGCCGGACACGCCGCTGATCAAGCTCGCCGGCAGCGCGGACACCCCGGCCGGCGCCGCCGCGTTCGCCAACGCCGCCGCCGACGCGCTCGTCCGGTACGGCACGTCGCACCGCACCGACACCGGCGTCCGGGTCGCGCTGATGAGCATGGCCGCGACCCCGTCGGCGCCGTCGTCGCCGAACCTGCCGCTGGACGTCGCGGTCGGCACCGCGTCCGGCGTGCTGCTCGCCGGGCTCGGCGCCGCCGTGCTGAGCGGGCGGCGCGGGCGCGGCCAGCACGACGCGTCCCGGCCGCCGCGCGGCGCGGTCCCGAGCCCGGCCGCCGAGCCCGTGGAGGTGAACTCGTGACGCTGTCCAGCACGATCCGCCCGCGCAGGGCCGCCGCGCCCGCCGGGACCTGGCAGGTGGAGGTGCGCCGCGACGAGGGCGCGCTCATCGAACTCGCCGGCGAGCTGCGCGACCTGTACGAGCGCAGCCCGGAGGCCACGCCGTTCCAGACCCACGAGTGGCTCAGCGCCTGGTGGGGCTGGTACGGGATCCGCGGGCGGCTGCGGCTCGTCCTCGTCCGGCACCGGGGCCGGCTCGTCGCCGCCGCGCCGCTGATGACGGCGGGCCGCTGGGGCTTCCCCGTGCTCGTGCCGATCGCCGACGAGCAGAGCGACTTCACCGACTTCCTGCTCGACCCCGCCTACGCCGACGGCGCCGTCGAGCACCTCGCCCGCGCGCTGCACCGGATGCGCGGCCGCTGCGCGGTCGACCTGCGCGAGGTGCGCCCCGGCTCCGTCGTCCACCAGGTGGCGCAGCGCTGGCCGGGCCGGTCGTGGCGGATGCCGGCGTCGGTCTGCATGGAACTGCCCTGCACCGGCATCGACGACGTGCTGGCGCGGCTGCCGGGCCGCAGCGCCGGCAAGATGCGCGCGAAACTCCGCAAGATCGACGTCCGGGGCATCACCGTCGAGACCGTCCCGCCGGACGCGGCGGGGGACGCCGTCGCCGCGCTGCTGGACCTGCACGCCCGGCAGTGGCGCAACCGGCCGATGAACCCCGAGCACACCCGCGAGCGGTTCCGCCGCCACCTGGCGGAGGCGGGCGCCGCGATGGTCCGCGAGGGCCGCGCCGCCATCCTCCAGTACCGGTGGGACGGGCGGCTCGTCGCCAGCGACCTCGTCCTCATCGGGCACCGGTTCGTGGGCGCCTACCTGTACGGGGCGATCCCAGAGCTGCGCGACAGCGTGGACGTCACGCTGATGCTGCTCCGCGAGGACCTCGCCCTGGCGCGCGCGCGTGGCCGCCAGGCCGTCAACCTGCTGCGCGGCGAGGAACCCTACAAGCTGAAATGGCGGCCGAGCCGCGTCCAGAACCAGCGGATCATCCTCGGCCGCGCCGTCCCGGCGCCGGTGTTCGCGGGGATGGCCCTGGTCCGCGCGGGCCTGGCCGCGCGCAGGCACCACCGGCCGGCGCCCGTCCCCCTGCCGACCCGGCCCGGCGACGACACGCCGACGCCCCGCGTCGACGTGCCCCAGCCCCGCGAAGACGCCCCCCGCACCGCCGCACCCCGCGGCGATGCGGGGAGCACGGGCGCGGCGCCCGCGCACGGCGGGACGCGCGAGGGCGGGCAGCCGGGGCATGGCTGACGCCGCCGCCCCGCTGCGGGTACTGCACGTCAGCCAGCCGAACGCGGGCGGCGTCGCCGTCTACGTCGGGCAGGCGGTCGCCGACCAGCGCAGGCGCGGCTGGGAGGTCGCGGTCGCCTGCCCGTCCGGCGGCGACCTGCCGGCCCGCTGCGCGGCGGCGGGCGTGCCGTGGTTCAACTGGGACGCCCACCGCGCGCCCGGCCCGCGGACGCCGCTGGAGGCGCTGCGCCTGCGCCGCCTGGTGCGGGGCTTCGAGCCGGACGTCGTGCACCTGCACTCCTCGAAGGCCGGCCTGGCCGGACGGCTGCCGGGCCGCCCGTGCGGGGTGCCGACGATCTTCCAGCCGCACGGCTGGTCGTGGCTCGCGGCGACCGGCCGGCAGGACCTGGTCAGCCGGATCTGGGAGCGGCTCGCGGCCCGCCGCGCGGACGCGCTGGTCTGCGTCGGCGAGGGCGAGCTGCGGGCGGGGATGCGGGCCGGCGTGCGGGGCCCGTTCCGGCTGGTCCGCAACGGGGTGGACCGGCGCCGGTTCGGGCCCGCCGACGCGTCCGCCCGGCTCGCGGCGCGGACCCGGCTGGGCCTGCCCGCCGCCGCGCCGCTCGCGGTGTGCGTCGGCCGGCTGACCCGGCAGAAGGCGCAGGACGTGCTGGTCGCGGCCTGGCCGGCGGTCGCCGCGCGGTGCCCGTCGGCGCGGCTGGCGATCGTCGGGGACGGCGAGGACCGGGACGCGCTGCGCCGCCGCCGGGTGCCGGGCGTCCGGTTCGTCCCGGCGGTGCAGGACCCGCGCGACTGGCTGGCGGCGGCGAACGTCGTCGTGCTGCCGTCCCGCTGGGAGGGGCTGCCGCTGACCGCGCTGGAGGCGCTCGCCACCGGCCGGTCCCTCGTCGGGACGGACATCCCCGGCATCAAGGAGGTCGTCGGCCCCGGGCTCGGGGCGCTGGTCCCGGTGGACGACCCGGGCGCGCTCGCCGACGCGCTGGCGGCCCGGCTGCTGTTCCCCGGGGTCGCGGAGCGGGAGGGCCGTGCGGCGGCCGGCGCGGCGGCGGCCTACGACATCACCGAGACGGTGGCGCGGCTCGCGGCCGTCACGTGCGAGGTCGCCGGCGTGCCGGTGCCGGACGGCGCGTCCGGCGTGCTCGCGGCGGCCTCGACGTCGGAGGCTCAGCTCCTGGGCGCGGACGTCCTGGCCGACTCGGAGGTCCTGGCGATGTCGGGCGCGGGCCGCGCCGGGTCGGCGGGCGGCGCGGGCGGTGCGGGCGGCGTGTTCGCGGGCGGTGGAGCCGGCGCCGGCGTGGTGTTCGACGCGGGCGGCGCCGGTTGGGCGGGCGGCGGCGCGGGGCTCGATGCCGAGGGCGCGGGGTTTGGCACCGGTGGCGGAACGGACGCCGGAACGGACGCTGGAGCGGACGCCGGTGGGGACGCCGGGGCGGGCGAGCCGGCGGGCGGATCGGCGGCGCTGCCCGACGGGCTCGGGGACGGGGCGGTCACGCCGCCGAACAGCTCGCGGTAGGCCTGCGCCGACCGCGGGTTGGCGCCGCATTCCCACACGCCGTGCGGGCAGTAGTCCGTGATCGACTGATAGACCACGTTATGCGAAACGATCCAGTCATGCATTCCCTGGATATATTCGGGGTTGTCGGAGTTGCGGAACAGGCCCCATTCGGGAAAGGAGATCGGCTTGCCGTGCGCGGCGGCGAAGTCGGCCTGCGCCCTCATCCCGTACGGCTGATCGATGTAGTCCTGGAAGGAGTCCCCGGGCGGCTGGTCGTAGCTGTCGGACCCGATGATGTCCACGACGTCGTCGCCGGGATAGCAGTCCGTCCACGGGACGGCGTCGTGGCCGCGGTTCGGCGCGAAATCGAACCGGAAACCCGCGCCGGGGACCGCGCGCATGGCCGTGACGATGCGCCGCCAGTACGCCTTCCACGCGCCGGGGTCGGGCGCGCACCGGCCGTCGTAGACGTCGCCGTTCATCTCCCAGCCGAGGACGAGCACCGAGTCGCCGGCGTTCAGCCCGACCAGGTTGCGCGCGAGCGCCCGGTAGTGGTCGTCGAACGCGCCCGCCGCGCCGCCGCGCAGCAGCGAGGACAGCACCGTCGGCGGCAGCTCCGCCTCGTTCGGCGCCATCATCGGCACGTTGACCGCCAGCGTCCGGCCCGGGGCGGCCTCCCGCCAGCGCGTCCACGGCTGCAGGATCTGCGGCGGGCCCTCGACGTCCGCCCAGGAGTCGCCGGGCAGGTAGGTGCGCCCGACCGTCACCGTGGAGCCGAGCCAGCGCTGGAACCGCTCCACCCGCGCGACGCCTTCGGCGCCGGACCCGAGAAATGCCCCCAATGGCACATAATTCACCGTTTTATGCGCCGCCTGCGGCTGGAACCAGGTGACCAGGGTGGACGCCGCGAGCGCGACCAGCGCGGCGGAGCCGAGCAATACCGGGGAGAACGGCAGGAGCGGTGCGCGCCTTTTCCGCCGCGTTTCCTGCGGCCGCCGCCCGGTCGAATGGATATTCGCAGCTCGCATGCGTATCGTATGCCCTCTGGCGGCCGCAGCGAACGAATCGGCCAAGCGGCCGATCACAAAATTTACCTTGAAAGGGAAGGCTAGCCGTGCGCCTCAATCCGCCGGAACCGGCCGGCTGACGCGGATGTTCCTCGACACCCTGACCCAGCCTTTCGGACGGAGGTCCCGGATCTCCGCGGGGCCGCTCCCGGAGGCGACGCCGCCGCCGGTGCGGCCGCCGCTCGATCCCGGGCTGCCCGTCCTGCTGCTGCGCACCGACCACAACCTCTTCCACCACGGGAGCCTCGGCGCGATCCGCTCGCTCGGCCGCGCCGGGGTGCCGGTGCACGCGATCCTGGAGGGCCGCGCCAGCCCGGCCGCCCGGTCGCGCTACCTGCACCGGGGGCACCCGTGGGCGCCGCCCGCCGAGCGGCCCGCCGAGCTGGTCCGCCACCTGCACGGCATCGCCGAGCGGATCGGCCGCCGGGCGCTGCTGCTGCCGGTCGACGACGCCGGCGCGCTGTTCGTCGCCGAGCACGCCGAGGCGCTCGCGCCCGCGTTCGCCTTCCCGCACCAGGACCCGGGCGTCCCGCGCCGCGTCGCCGACAAGTCGCAGCTCATCGCGGCGCTGCGGGAGCACGGCGTGCCGTGCCCGCAGAGCCGCACGCCGCGCAGCGCCGCCGACGTCGAGGACGCCGCCGCCGAGCTCGGCCTGCCGCTGATCGCGAAATGGGCGCGGCCGTGGCGGCTGCCGCCCGGCATGCGCAGCACCACCGTCGCGCACACCCTGGACGAGGCGTACCGGCTGTTCGCGGCCGGGCTCCGGCGCGACCCGCACGGCGACGCGGGCCCGCTGATCCTGCAGCGGCGCATCCCGAAGGCCGGCGGCGACTGGTTCTTCCAGGGCTACTTCGACGCGTCGCTGGACTGCCTGTTCGGCGCCACCGGCCGCAAGCACCTGGCGCATCCGCCGCAGGCCGGCCACACGATCGCGGGGGAGTGGGCGCGCAACCCGGAGCTGGAGCGGCTCGCCGTCCAGACCGTCCGGACGCTCGGCTGCCGGGGGCTGGTCGACCTGGACTTCCGCTTCGACGCCGGGACCGGCGCCTACCACCTGCTGGACTTCAACCCGCGGATCGGCGCGCAGTTCCGGCTGTTCACCGACCGGCGCGGGCTCGACCTCGTCCGCGTCCTGCACCTGGACCAGTCCGGGCGCGAGGTCCCGCCGGCGCTGCCGGCGTTCGGCCGCCGGCTGCTGGTGGAGAACCACTACCTGAAGCAGTCGATCGGCCGTCCGCTGCTGCGCGCGGGGACCCTCCGCCCGCTGCGCCAGGCCGACGAGCTGGCCTGGTACGCCGGCGACGACCTGCCGCCGTTCCTGGCCATGGGCCGGCAGAGCGTGCTGCGCGCCGCCCGGCGGCGGGACCCGCGCCCGTCCTGAGGCGGCGCCGCCCGCCCGCGGGCGGCCCTTCCACACGCATTGACACACACATCGGGGGAACGAGAAATGACCGATTCGGTCAGCGACGTCGTCATCGTCGGCGCCGGGCCCTACGGCCTGTCGACCGCCGCGCACCTGCAGAACCTCGGGCTGGGGGTGCGGATCATCGGCACGCCCATGGAGTACTGGGCCACCAGCATGCCCGAGGGCATGCACCTGAAGTCCGAGCCGTTCGCCTCGAACCTCGGGGCGCCGCAGGAGGGCCTGCGCTTCACCGACCGCCATCCGGACTGGCGGCTCGGCCGGCCCATCCCGCTGGACACCTTCGTCGCCTACGGCCGCTGGTTCGCCGAGCAGGCGGTCCCGGGCACCGAGCCCGTCGAGGTGGTGAGCGTCGAGCGCGGCGCGCCGTCGGGGTACGCGGTGACGCTGTCCACCGGCGAGACGATCGCGGCCCGCGCGGTCGTGATGGCGGTCGGCGTCGGGCCGTTCGCGCGCGTCCCCGACGAGCTGGCGGGCATGCCGTCCTGGCTCGTCTCGCACAGCGGCGACCACCGCGACCTCAGCCTGTTCGCGGGCAAGGACGTCGCGGTCGTCGGGGCCGGGCAGTCCGCGCTGGAGACGGCGGTGCTGCTCGCCGACGCGGGCGCGCACCCGCACGTCATCGCGCGGCGCGGCGAGATCGACTGGAACACGGTGCCGAAGGAGCACCGCACCCTTCCCGAGCGGCTGCGCCAGGGCCCGCGGTCCGGGCTCGGCACCGGGTACCGGACGTGGGTGTGGTCGCAGCGGCCCGGGCTCGTCCGGTACCTGCCGGAGCGGACCCGGCTGCGGCTGGTCCGCGAGACGCTGCCGCCGGCCGGGTCCTGGTGGCTGCGGGACCGGCTGGACGAGCGGATCCGCGTGTCGACGGGCCGGCGGCTGGTGAAGGCCGTCGAGCAGGACGACGTCGTCGCGGTCACCACCATCGACCGGACGGGCCGGCGGCTGGTCGTCGAGGCCGAGCACGTGATCGCGGCGACCGGGTTCGTGCCGGACGTGGAGCGGCTGACGATGCTCTCGCCGGAGCTGCGGGTGCGGGTGGACAACCGGCTCGGCGCGCCGGTGCTCAGCGCGAACTTCGAGTCCTCGATGCCGGGGCTGTACTTCGCGGGGCTGGCGGCGGCGCCGACGTTCGGGCCGGTGATGCGGTTCGTGCACGGCGCGGGCTTCGCGGCCCAGCGGATCGCCCGGCACATCGTGCACCGGACGCCTCCGGCGGCGGCGCCGGCACGGCCCGCGACCGCGCCGGCGCTGGAGACCGACGCCCGGTAGCGGGCCGGGAGAAGGATCTCTCCGGTCGAAGGATCCTGCACCGGACGGGACGACGCCGGTGGCGCGCCGAGGCGGCGCGCCACCGGCGCCCGCGTTCGCGGGCCCGCGCGGAAGGAGCCGCCGGTGTCAGCGCCAGAGCGGGTGGGCGCGGCGGCGGACCCGCTCGAGCCGGGACGTGGCGATGGCCCATTCGAGCCGGGCGAACAGCGTCCAGGCGCGGGTCCACTCCGGCCGGGTACGGGTGAGGATCCGCTCCGGCCTGCGAAAACCGCCGGCGACGCGGATGCCCTCGCGGCTGACCGAGTAGCGCACCGGCCGCGCGCGGGACGCGCCGGGCGGGCGCGGGCGGGCCGGCCGGGGAAGGAACCGGTGCGGCGGCCGTGGCCACGTGTTCGCGGACGAGGGGTCGGGCATGCGGTCGGCTCCTCGGCTAGACGGCCACCGTGTCACCGAATGTAGCGCATCGGATACCGCGCGCCATGCTTCTCCCGGACATCGGGGGGAAACCGGATGCCGAGGCGGCCGGGGGCGCGTGGGTGACGAGTCCCGTTAATTCGGGCGAAGTCCAGTCAAACGGCCAGCTCTTCGGGCAGAGAATATGCCGGGAGAAAAGCGGAATCCATGCCCGGGTAAACGATGGCAAAGACGCGCCGACCTGCCCGATGACACATCGGTGAATGCGCCCAGCGCGGTGCTACGGTCATGCCGACCGGCCAGGAACCGGACATCGGACGACGGCCCCGCGAGGGCCCGGAGCGAGGAGTTTCCGCAGTGCGACGCCTACCGATCCGCGACGGGGCGAGCCGCCCCGACGGGCGGCGGCGTGCCCTCGGAAACGTTCTGGTGCGCGTGGCCGCCATTGCCGGATTCGCGTTCGCCGGCTGGATCGCGCTCAGTTCCATGAACCAGTCCGCGCACGCTGCAGAAGGCGGATCACCGCGCAATGACGCGGGCCCGGGAACGGACCGGACCGCCCAATGGAGCCCGGTCGATGTGGACGGGCTTTCCACGCTCCGTCATTTCCGGTTCGAGCACGGACGCCCCACCGGCCGGACGCCCGGCGCCGTCGCCGGCGACGTCCGGGAGGCCGGCTCGCGCCCGGTCCCGTACCTCAGTGAGCGCGGGCACGACGCCGTCCACGACGGCGGGCATGCGACCCGCGGCGTGGTCCGCACCGTCGGCACCACCGTGAAGAAGACGGCCGACGCGACGGGAGCGTCGCACCTGCGGCTCCCGGACGTCCGCACGTCCGGCTCCGGTGTCGGCCGGCTCGTGCACGGCGTGGCCGCCCCGCGCTCCGCGCCGCACGGCGCGCAGCCGGACAAGGCGCACGCGTCGTCGCGTCATGACGGCGCCGCGCACGGCAGGGCCCACGGCAAGGCGCACGCGCAGATCGCCGCGGCCTCCAGGACGGCCCGCCACGCCGACGCGAAGGCGTCGTCCGGCGACCACCGCTCCGGCGGGCACTGCCGGATGTGCGGGTACGGGCACCGCGTGCCCGGCGCGCCCGCGATGCCGTCCGACCAGGACGGCAACCCGCGCAGCGGGCCGCCGTCCGGCGGGCACCCGTTCGGGCCCGTCGCCGACCTCGGCACCGCCGCGCACCCGCAGGCGCCGCGCGCCCTCGCGTCCGGTGCGTTCCACCGGACCGCGCTGACCGACGAGGCGGCCCCGGGCCGTCCCTCGGTCGTCCCCGACTAGCACCCGCCGCCGGGCGCCCGCCGCGATCCCGCGCGATCCCGCGCGCCCCCGGCCGGAAGCCGCCTCCGCGGTACGAGCCCTTCCCGTACGCGTCCGTCGTGCGAGCCCGTACCGGCCGGACGGCCGGCTCCCCCGCATCCCACGAGCTTTTCTCCCAACGGCACGGCCCTGGCCAGGCCGCTGCCCGCTGCGCTCACCCGGACGGTGCACGCAGTGATCATCACCGATTCACCGATTCACCGAAAGAAGGAGCAACACCATGCGCATCTGGGCAAGGAACACGGGCCGCGCCGCGCTCGTCGCGGCGGGCTGCGTCGCCATGGGGGCGAGCGGGCTCGGCGCCCCGGCCTCCGCGGACACCACCACCAGCGGCGACCTCAGCATCCTCGGCGGCAACCAGGTCGTCGCGCCGATCTCGATACCGATCGAGGCCAGCGGGAACGCCGTCGGCGCCGTCGCCGGGATCGCTCAGGCCGGTTCCAAGGGCGGCGCGCTCGTCGAGCGCCGGGGCCACGAGGGCGGCGACATGCACACCTCGGGCAACATGTCGATCGGCGGCGGCAACCAGGTCTACGCGCCGATCTCCGTCCCGATCGACGTCTGCGGCAACGCCGTCGGCGCCGTTCTCGGCATCGCGCGGGCCGGCTGCGAGGGCGGCGCCGCCGTGATCAAGAAGGGCGGGGACGGCGGCCACGGCGGCTGGCGCGCCGGCGGCCGGGCCGCGACGCCCGGCGAGCGCCAGGCGGCGCCCGCCGCCGGCACCGCCGACGACGCCGCCGGCAACGGCCGCATGGCCGCCTGGGACGGCGCCTGGAGCGGCGGCGGCGGCCACGGCGGCGGGCACAAGATGCAGACCTCGGGCAACATGAGCATCCTGGGCGGCAACCAGGTGTACGCGCCGATCTCCGTGCCGGTCAACGTGTGCGGCAACTCGATCTCCCTCATCGCGGCGATCACCCAGGCGGGCTGCAAGGGCGGGGCCGCCGTCGTGCGCAAGGGCGACGACGGGCCCGACATGAAGACGTCCGGCAACATGAGCATCCTGGGCGGCAACCAGGTGTACGCGCCGATCTCCGCGCCCATCAACGTGTGCGGCAACGCGATCGGCGCCATCCTCGGCATCGCGCAGGCGGGCTGCAAGGGCGGCGCCGCCGTCATCACCGACGGCGGCCACAAGAAGCACAAGCTGCCGCCGACGCTGCGCACCCCGAAGAAGCCGCACAAGAAGAAGCCCTACAAGCCGGCCAAGCACCGTCCGGCGGCCGGGCACCACAAGCTGCCGTCGACCCTGCGCGGGTCGAGCGAGCGCGTCGCGATGGGCCCGGACTACCGCAGCGCCGACGGCATGCCCGCCGTCCAGGAGCTGCTCGGCAAGGTCACCCGCGTGGCCAAGCCGGTCGCGAGCGTGACCCCGGGGCAGGCCGACGCGCAGCTGCCGCAGGGCAACGAGGTCCCGGTCAAGCTCGGCACCCCGCTGACCAACTGAGCCGCGGCCGGCCCGGATGACGATCCGGACCGCCGGGGCAGCCGGTGAAGGGGGCGGCAGACGTGCCGCCCCCTTCCCGCGTCCGGACGGCGCCGCCCTCCCGTGCGGGCGGCGCCGTCCGGCTCCCGGGACGCGGGAGACGGAGACGGCGCGGGAGACGGAGACAGTTCAGGAGACAAAGACCATGACCGAGAGAACGTTCCGCGCCCGGGTCCGGGCGCTGCCCGCGGCGGGCCTCCTCGCCGCCGCCTGCGTGACCGCCGTAGGGACGCCGATTGCGCACGCCGCGCCGTCCGCGCCCGCCGCGCCGGCCGCCGTCCGGCCGAAGACCGGCAAGGTGGTCGCGACCATCGGGATCAAGCGGATGCACCTGGCGATGAAGGTGCGGGAGGGCGTCTCGGAGCGGGTGCTTAGCCAGGGCGTCGGGCACTACCCGCGGACGGCCCTTCCCGGTCGCCTCGGCAACACCGTCCTGCTGGGGCACCGCACCACCTGGAAGCACCCGTTCGGCAGGCTGGACACGCTGCGGCGCGGCGACCGGATCGTCCTCAAGGCGCACCACAAGACCTACGTGTACCGGGTGCGCGGAACGCACGTGATCAAGCCGGCCGACCGGCGCGCGCTGGAACCCGTGCCGTTCAAGCCCGGAAAGGCGCCGGACGGTCAGTACGTCACGCTCATCAGCTGCACCCCGAAGGGCTCGGACCGGCGGCGCATCGTCGTCGTCGGCAAGATGAAGAAATGACGGCTATGCCGTCGAAGTGCGGGCGCCGTAAAGGGCGATGAGCCCGTCGTAGTCGCCCTTTCCGAGGGTGGCCGGGTCGTCGACGCAGGCCGCGACGGTCGGCGCCATGGTGAGCGCGGAATGCTGCGATCCCTCGACGTGCCCGAGCCCGAGCATGTGGCCCGCCTCGTGCGTGGTGACCGCCGCGGCGTCGTAGCTGCCCGCCGGGCAGGACGAGCCGTCCTGCGGGCCCGGCCACCACTTCTTGCCCTGCGCCTGGAGCGCCGTGTCGCTCTCGATCGTCGTCGAGCCCTGGTACCAGGTGCAGGTGGCCGCGAGGATCTCCGGCTCGGCGGCCGGCATCGCCTCCCAGCCGGACACGTTCGTCCCGTCCCGGTCGCCGCAGTTGGCCTGGGTGGTGACGTTCGGGGCCGTGCCCGTCTCGCCCGCGTACTTCTCCGAGACGTCCGGCGGCGGCGTGAACTTCCGGGCCGGATTGCAGTCGGTGGCGGCGTTGAACACGTTGGAGATCCCGGTGGACACGCCCGACATGGGCAGCCCGGCCGTCCCCGCGTAGTAGTGCCACTCGATCGTGGCGCCCTTCGGCCATTTGCTCGGTTCCTGCTGGTAAGCGCCGTCCTTGCAGGGGTCGAGCGGAGCACGGAACTGCCGCGGCCGGCCCTGCGGCACCCGCGTCCCCACGGCGGTGACGGTGACCTCGCCCTTCCGCTCGTCCACCCGGATGCGCAGTTCGGACGCGCCGTCGGTGCCGAGCGCGTGCGCGGTCACCGAGGTGCCGTCGGACGGGACCGCCGCGGCGAGCCCGTTCTCGCCGCGCACGACCCGGCCGCGCAGGTCGCAGTCGGACATCCGCACCTTCTGCGGCATCGCGCGGGCGGACAGGGCCCCGCCCGGCTTGCACCAGGCGGGCGGGCGCCGGGCGGCCAGTGCGGTGCCCGGCCCCGCGGTGACCGTGCAGGACAGAGCCGTGGCGGCGGCCGCGCCCACTGCCGTGGTGCACAGTGCGCGGGTGCGCCGCCCGCGTCCGGCGGGCGAGACGTCGTCCATGCCATTTCTCCGATGTGTCGGTCCAGCTGCTGCGGTGCGGCCCTTCGCGCTCCAGCCGTGAGTCTTTCGCGGCGCCGGAAAAGGCAAACCGGCGCAGCCTAAAATGATCACCACGTTGCGAATGGGCCCCTTGTCGAATAGACGGCATCTGCGCATCTTCCGGAAAACGTGGGCGGGACGGTCAGAGGGGCGCTCCCCGCGCCCCGGCGGCATCCGGTAAGGCTTGGGCAAATCACCGTTCATCATTCGGTAAACGCGTTTACCGGTGTGCGACCGGGAAAAATCAGGAGGTAATCAGGCAACTCGGGGGTGTTCAACGTGCAGACGCAGACACAGGTGCGGGAACTGATGGGCATGAGCGTGACCGACACCCACGGCACCAAGGTCGGCACGGTCAAGCAGGTCTACCTCAACGACGACTCCGGCGCGCCGGAGTGGGTGACCGTGCACACCGGCTGGTTCGGGATGCGCGAGAGCTTCGTGCCGCTGTCCGGCGCCCGCAAGGCCCAGGACATGCTGCAGGTCCCCTACGACAAGGAAACGATCAAGGGCGCGCCCAACGTGAACGCCGACGAGCATCTGTCGCACGCGCAGATCGTCGACCTCTACCGGCACTACGGCGTGCGCCCGCCGAGCGGCCGCCGCACGGAGGGCGGCGAGGGCACGGGCACGGCCGGGGGCGACGCGGACCGCCGCGCCGGCGGGGCCGAGACCGGCCCGTCCGCGCAGGGCACGACCGGTGCCCAGGGCAAGGCGCCGTCCGGCATGGCCGGCACGACCGGCACCGGCGGTGACGCCGGCACCAAGGGCACTACGGCGGGCGCCGCCGGGATGGCCGTGCGTCCCGAGCACGCAGAGCGCGGCGGGCGCGGCGAACCGCTGCCCGGGCAGCCGGGCGCCCCGATGACCGAGGTCACCCGGTCCGAGGAGCGGCTGCACATCGGTACCGAGCGGCACGAGGCGGGCCGCGTGCACGTGCGCAAGTGGGTGGAGACCGAGATGGTCGAGCGGACCGTGCCGGTCACCCACGAGGAGATCAAGATCGACCGGGAGCCGATCCCGGACGGCCAGCCCGACATGAAGGTCAACGTCACCGAGGACGACGTGGAGATCATCCTCTACGAGGAGCGCCCGATCGTGAACAAGGAGACCGTCCCGGTCGAGCGGGTCCGCGTGCGCACCGAGCAGGTGCGGGACGAGCAGACCGTCCGGGGCGAGCTGCGCAAGGAGCGCGTCGAGGTCACCCGCGACGAGGAGGGGCGCGGCGAGGGGGGCGGGCCCGGCAGGCGTCCCCGCAGCTGACCACCGCACCCGGCGTCGCTCGAGAACCGGACCGCGCGCGCCCGGCCGGCCCTTCCACCCGCAGGCCGGCCGGGCGTTCCCGGCGTCTGGTATGGGCATGGGCGTACAATTTCGGACATGGCCACGGTAGCGCTCGCCGTCAGCGAGGGGATCACGCTGTTCGAGGTCGCCGCCCCCTGCGAGGTGTTCGGCGTGGACCGCGGGCTCGCCGACCCCTGGTACGACTTCACCGTCTGCGCTCCCGCGTCCGTCCGGCTCGGCGGCTGGTTCCAGGTGACCGCTCCGGACGGGCTGGACGGGCTCGCCGCCGCCGGCACGGTGATCGTCCCGGCCTGCCGCAACGTCCTGGAGGAACCGCCCGCCGATCTCGTCGCGGCGGTCCGGGACGCGCACGAGGCGGGCGCGCGGGTGGTGTCGATCTGCACCGGCGCTTTCGTCCTCGCGGCCGCCGGGCTGCTGGACGGGCGGCGCGCCACGACGCACTGGATGCACGCGGCGCGGCTGGCCGAGCTGTACCCGCGCGTCGATGTCGACCCGGGCGTGCTCTACATCGACGACGGGACGGTCATGACGTCGGCCGGCAAGGCCGCGGGCATGGACCTGTGCCTGCACATCGTCCGGCTCGATTACGGCGCGGCCGTGGCGAACGACCTGGCGCGGCGGCTGGTCGTCCCGCCGCACCGTCCGGGCGGGCAGGCCCAGTACATCCCGGCGCCGGTCACGGCCGGGCGGGACGAGCCGCTGGCCGAGCTGTTCCCGTGGGCGCTCGCCCGGCTGCACGAGCCGCTGACGGTCGAGGACCTCGCGCGTCGCGCCGGGATGAGCTCCCGCAATCTCGCCCGGCATTTCAACGCGGTCGCCGGGACGACGCCGCTGCAGTGGCTGCACGCCCAGCGCGTCCAGCGCGCCCAGGAGCTGCTGGAGACCACCGACGACGGCATCGACCTGATCGCCGACCGGACCGGGATGGGCACGGCCGCCACGCTCCGGCGCCACTTCGGCCGCGCCCTCGGCGTCTCGCCGGACTCCTACCGCCGGACGTTCCGGGCGGCGGCCGCTTCCGGCTGAGCTGTCGGTGGCGTGCGGACCGTGAGCGCGGGGTCCGCCGTCCTGACGAGGGCCGGGATCGCGAGCGTCAGCACGGCCAGCCCGGCCATGACCAGCAGCAGGACGGCCGGCGGGGCGAACCGCCCGGCGGCGGCCAGCGGGAACGGCACCGCGAAGCCGAGGTAGGAGACGGCCTGGTAGACCGATGTCAGCGCGGCGAGGCGGTCCGGGCGGGCGAGCCGCTGCACCTCCTGCAGCCCGCACACCTGGCAGGACCCGTATCCCGCACCGAGCACCAGCGCGGCGGCGACCGCCGGCCACGGGCTGGTCGCGGCGGCGGCGCCCGCCGCGACCAGCATCCCGGCGATGACGAGGCCCAACGCGGCCGTGCGGAGCCGCTGCGGTGTGCGGGCGCGGCGGGCGATCGGCTGCACCGCGATCCCGGCCGCGGACGCCAGCGTCGCGACGGCCGCGCTGTAGACGAGCGCGTACCCGCCGAGACGGTCCCCGAGCTGGGCCGGGAGGTAGGCCAGGGCGACGGCCGCGGAGGCGAACACCCACGGCGCCAGCGGCACGACGACCGTGAGGAAGCGCCGCCCGCGCGCCTCGGGGACGCGCAGCGCGTCGCGCAGGCCGCCGCGCGCCGCGTCCGGCCGCCGGGTCTCCCGCGCCCGGGCGGCGAGCGGCAGCGCGACCGCGGCGAGCAGCAGGTGCGGCGCGTACGGCAGGACGGACGGGGCGGGCGCCCACTGGGCGAGGACCCCGGCGACCAGCGGCCCGAGGCCGAACCCGACGCTCATCGCGATCGTGAGCCGGCGCGGCGCGGCCCCGGCCCGGGACGCCGAGAGCTCCTTGATCCAGGCCGATCCGGCGCTGAACGCGGCACCGCTCGCGATGCCGGCGACGAGCCGCCCGGCGAACAGCCAGCCGGCGCCCGTCCCGCCGAGGACGAGCAGGGCCGTGCCGGCCGCGGACACGGCGAGCGCGGGGACGAGCACCCGGCGGCGGCCGTACCGGTCCGACACCGGGCCGCCGAGCAGCAGGCCGGGGACCAGGCCGAGCACGTACATGCCGAAGGTGGCCTGCACGGTCGTCGCGGAGAGGCCGAGCCTCGCCCGGTACATCAGCAGGAGCGGGGCGAACTGCTGCGCGCCCCAGCCCACCGCCGCGACGGCGAGCGCGGCCCGCCACCAGGCCCTTTCGTCCGGGTCGAAGTCGTTCATGGCTCCATGCTCGCCACCGCGCCGGTCCGGGACGAGTGTCTGGAACGACAAGGTCCGCACAGTTTCGGACGGCCGCGTCCCCGAGTGCCGGGGCCGCGGCCGGGTGTGGCCACCGGGCCGGACGGGCCGCCCGCCGGGTGCCGCGCCGGGGCAGCGCGGAGCCGGGGCGGGCGTCTTGGGTCCCGGCCCCGGTGCGCAGGCTTAATTCAGCCGATGATTTAAAGGGTGAACTTAGTTCCCGTCAAGCCCCCGCGGCCCATCCGCCGACCAAGATCATCCAGGCGGGGCGGGAGGTGCTTGACAGGTGATCAAGGGCGGGGGAGGTTCCTGGTGACGCTGAAGCCCGCCGCAAGGGGTCATGGCCGTCCGGGCGCGCCGTGACCCCGCCCGTCCCGTCGCGGACGTCCCGTCCGCCGCGGGCGGGTGGAGCGGGCGAGCGGCCCGGCCGGGCCGCGCCGCGTCGCCGTAGCGACCCAGGAGGGACCTTGCGACACCCCCACAGACGAACGGCCACCCGGACCAGGCGTTCACTGATCGCGATCGCGGTCGCCGCCGCCGTCCTGCCCACGGCGGCGGTCGACACCGCGTTCGCGGGCGCACCCGCCTCCGCGCCCTACCTGAACCCGCGGCTGCCCGTCGCGCAGCGCGTCTCCGACCTGCTCGGCCGGATGACGCTCCAGGAGAAGATCGGCCAGATGACGCAGGCCGAACGCGGCGCCATCGACTCCGACCCGAGCCAGATCACCGCGCTCGGCCTCGGCTCGGTGCTGTCCGGCGGCGGCTCCGTGCCGGCCGACAACACCCCGTCCGGCTGGGCCGACATGGTCGACCGGTACCAGGCCGCCGCGCTGAACACCCGGCTGAAGATCCCGCTGCTGTACGGGATCGACTCGGTGCACGGCGACAACAACCTCGTCGGGGCCACCGTCTTCCCGCACAACAACGCGATGGGCGCGACCCGCGACGCGGACCTCGTCCGCAGGGAAGAGCAGATCACCGCGACCGAGACCCGCGCGACCGGCCCGCAGTGGGTCTTCGCGCCCTGCGTCTGCGTCTCCCGCGACCTGCGCTGGGGCCGCACCTACGAGTCCTTCAGCGAAGACCCGGCCCTGGTCATGAAGATGGAGACGGCTCTCGAAGGGTTCCAGGGCCGGCGCACCAAGGACCTCGCCGACCCGACGCACGTCCTCGCGACCGCCAAGCACTACGCGGGTGACGGCGACACCAAGTTCGGATCGTCCACCAGCGGGACGTACACGATCGACCAGGGCGTCACCGTCACCGACCGCCGGACGTTCGGCCGGATCGACCTCGCGCCCTACGTGCTCGCGGTCAGGAAGTACGGGGTCGGCAGCATCATGCCGTCGTTCTCCAGCGTCGACTGGACCGAGGACGGCATCGGCAACCCGGTCAAGATGAGCGCCAACAAGGAACTGCTCACCGACGTCCTCAAGCAGAAGATCGGGTTCGACGGCTTCCTGATCAGCGACTGGGAGGCCATCCACCAGATCCCCGGCGACTACGCCACGCAGGTCCGCACGTCCGTCAACGCGGGCATGGACATGTTCATGGAGCCCTACAGCTCGCCGCAGTTCGAGCAGACGCTCCTCGCCGAGGTGCAGGCCGGACGCGTCCCGATGTCCCGCATCGACGACGCCGTCGGCCGCATCCTCAAGTCCAAGTTCGAGCTCGGGCTGTTCGAGCACCCGTACACGGACCGGACGAACATCAAGTCCGTCGGCTCGGCAGCGCACCGCGCCGTCGCCCGCGAGGCCGTCGCCAAGTCGCAGGTGCTGCTGAAGAACTCCGGCAACGCGCTGCCGCTGAAGAAGTCCCAGCGCATCTACGTCGCCGGCGTGAACGCCAACGACATGGGCAACCAGGCCGGCGGCTGGACGGTCACCTGGCAGGGCGGCTCCGGCAACACCATCCCGGGGACGACGATCCTGCAGGGCATCCAGCAGAACGCCAAGAACGTCACCTACAGCGCCGACGCGTCCGCGCCGACGGCCGGCAGTGACGTCGGCGTCGTGGTCGTCGGCGAGACCCCGTACGCGGAGGGCGTCGGCGACGTCGGCAACGGCCACACCCTCAACCTGTCCGACGCCGACAAGGCCAACATCGACAAGGTCTGCTCCGCGGTCGAGAAGTGCGTCGTCCTCGACGTCGCCGGGCGCCCGCAGATCGTCACCGACGAGCTGTCCAAGACGGACGCGTTCGTCATGTCGTGGCTGCCGGGCATCGAGGGCGCCGGGGTGTCCGACACCCTCTTCGGCCACCGCCCCTACACCGGCCGCCTCCCCGTGACGTGGCCGCGCAGCGAGTCCCAGGAGCCGATCAACGTCGGCGACAAGAACTACCACCCGCTGTTCCCCTACAACTACGGCCTCCGCACCCGCGGCTGATCGGGTGCCCCTCGGCGCCGGGCCCCCAGCCCGGCGCCGAGGGCGCGGCCGTGGTCAGGAGCAGGTGGAGCGGTAGGGGAGGTCGGGCGCGTACCGCTTCCACTCCGCCTTCGTCAGCCCGCCGACCTGCGCGCACAGCCGGTCGCCGATCCGCTCCGGATCCAGGACGAGGGCCTGGACGGTGTGGTCGCTCCCGGTGCTGAACAGGGTCCTGCCGTCGCGGGAGAAGGCCAGGCCGTCGGTACCGTCCGCGTGGCCGGGCAGGTCGAGACCGAACTGGCGTCCGGAGGCGACGTCGTACAGGTGGATGCCGCCCGTCCTGTCGCTGACGGCGGCGAACCGGCCGTCCGGTGAGAACGCGGCGGGTATCGGATCGGTGCTGTTCTGGTTGGACACCGCGGCGAGCGCCGGGCCCTTCCGCTTGCCCGCCCGGACGTTCCACAGGTACACGTCGTCGGGCGGGGCGACGGCGAGGGCCGTGGCGCCGTCCCGGCTGAGCGCCATGAGCTGCTTGACGGCATCCTGGCCGAACCGGGTGCGGACGCGCCCCGACGGCACGTCGACGGTGCCGGTCTGCAGCGTGACGGCCCGCCCGTCGGCCCGGTAGAACATCGGCCCGCTCGCCGGTTCCTTCAGCAGCGCCTCGCGGGTCCGTCGGCCGGTGCGCGCGTCCCAGAACTGCAGCCGGTCGGGGCCGTCGTCCGACAGGAGCGGCGCGGCCAGCGTCCGGCCGTCCGGGGAGAAGGCGACACCGTTGACGCCGGCGCTGGAGCCGGCGCCGCCGGGCCAGTCGAGCTGGGCGAGCTTGCGCAGGGAGCGGGCGTCCCAGACGCCGTATCCGGAGTCCGGGCTGGCGTCGGGAATGGCGAGGAGCGTGCCGTCGGGGCTGAACACCACCGGGTCGGTGCTGAGGCCGGGCACGGGAATGGCGGCGGACGCCCGCCGCGCGCGGACGTCCCAGACGGCCACGCTGTCCAGCCGGACGATCGCGGCGCGGTCGCCGAACGGGCTGAGCACGATGCGGTCGGCGTCCTGCGCGACGGGTGCCCGCCCCGTGTAGGCCGCGACGTTCGTCGCCACGATCCGGTCGCCGGTGGTCGCGCAGCGCAGGATGTCACCGCCCGCGGAGAAACGGCAGTCGGCGGGCAGATCGTCCTCGGACAGGCGGCGGTCCATGAGCGGCGGACCGTTGCGGTGGTCGTCGATCTCCCACAGGGTGAAGCCGACGGCCAGGAACCGGCCGTCGGGGCTGAACACCGGGGCGTCCAGCCCGCGCCTTCCGAGGTCGGAATGCCGGGGCGCTCCGCTCAGGGAGGCGGTCAGCTCGCCCCGGTCGACGTCCACGGCGAAGGCGTGGGTGCCGGCGACCAGCGCGAGCGTGGTGCCGCGCGGACCGAACGCCAGCCGGCGGACCGGCTCGCGGCTCTCGCCGAGGACGTCCTTCAGCCATGGTGTGGGCACCTGCTTGTGCGTCCGGATGTCCCACAGTCGCAGGCCGCCGGGCACGACCATCGCCGCGTACCGGTCGTCCGCGCTGACCGCCCAGCTCTTCGTGGCCTGCTTCCATTCCCCGACCAGGTGTCCGTCGCGGGCGTCCCACAGCGCCATGTAGGGCTTGGTCCGGGGGTATCCGGAACCGGTGCCGGCGTCGGCCATCAGGTAGTCGCCGCCGACGCTGTAGCGCAGGCTCCGGAACGCGTTGCCGGGCCTGGTCAGCGGTGCGCCGGCGGGCCTGCCGGTGGACGTGTCGTAGATCCGGACGGCGTCGAACACGCTCTTGTTCGTCGCGGACGGCAGCAACTGGGCCATGTGGCGGCCGTCCGGGCTGAGCACTGGCCTGCCCTTCGGCAGCGCGCCCGGCGTCGCGGGCAGCCGCTCGTGAGACCTCAGGTCCCAGCGCGTCACCTTGAAGGAGTTGTCGAGCGTCGCCGTACGGCCGTCCGGGTTCAGCGTCGCGACGGCGCCCTCCCCTTCGAGGCCGAGCGCGAACACGTCGTCCTCCCACTGGTACATCGCGCTCAGCTCGGCCTGCCGCGTCTGGTCGTCGTCCTTGATCCGCAGCGCGGCGAGGGCGAGGCGGCGGCTGGTGCGCGGGTCGTCGCGGTGCAAGGAAGTGGCGAGCACGGCCAGCCGGTCCGCGACGGCCTTGTCGCGCTGCGACGCCACGGTCCGGCTCTGCCGGACCGCGACCACGGCGGCTCCGACCGCCACGACCAGCAGCACGGCGAGCACGGCGGTGAGCGCGCCGCGCAGCCGCGTCCGCCGCCGGGTGAGCGCGGCGCACGCGTCCAGGAAGGAGCGCTCGACGGTGTTCAGGGTGAGGTTCCGGCGCCCCGTCGCCGCCCACTGCACGGCCCGCTCCAGCACGCTGCCCTGCAGCAGGTCGCCGCTGCGGCGGCCGTGCTCGTCCCACAGCCGCGCGGCGTCCGCCAGCGACCGGTGCGCCGGCAGGCCGTCGCGTTCGGCGTCCACCCAGCCGCGCAGCCGGGGCCACGCGCGCAGCAGTGCCGCGCTCGCCAGCGCCACGTGCTCGCCGTCCTGGACGAGCAGCCCGTCCCGGGTGAACCCGGTGACGACCTGCCGGACCTCCGGGGCGTCCCCGAGCTCCGCCGCGGTCGCGCGGCGCAGCGTGTCGTCGGCGCCCTCGCCCGGCAGCACCATCCGCAGCAGGACCGCGGGGGCGGCCTCCCGGGCCGCCGGGTCGAGCCGCTGGAACGCGGCCTCCGCCTCCTCCGCGAGCGACGGGCCCGCGGGCTGCGGCGGGTGCACGCCGGCGGCGACCCGGCTGCCCTCCGACAGCAGCCGTCCGGTCTCCCCGTCCCCGCCGACCAGGCCGAACAGCACCTCGTGCGCGGACGGGCGGTCCGCCGGGTCCTTGGCCAGCGCCGCCGCGACGACCGCCCGCAGCGGCTCGCCGAGCACGCCGGTCTCCGGCTCGGCGGTCCGGACGGCGTGCGCGAGCTGCGGCAGCGTGTCGCCCGCGAACGGGGCCCGGCCGAGGGCCGTGAACAGGACCACCGCGCCCCACGCCCACACGTCCGACGCCTCGCCCGCCCGGCCGCCCGCGAAGATCTCGGGGGCCATGTACGGGGGAGTGCCCTTCACCCCGGTGGTGCTGCGGGTCATGTCCGCGATCCGCGCGATCCCGAAGTCGATCACGCGCGGGCCGTCCGGGCCGAGCAGCACGTTGCCCGGCTTGAGGTCGCGGTGCACGATCCCGGCCCGGTGGATCGCCACCAGCGCGGTCGCGATCCCGATCGCCAGGCGGTGCAGCTCCCCCGGGGGGAACGGGCCGCCGGCGGCGACGGCGTGGGCCAGGTCGGGGCCGGGGACGTACTCGCTCACCACGTACGGCGGTTCGGCGTCCGGTTCGGCGGCCAGCATCCGGGCGGTGCAGAACGAGGACACCCGCGCGACCGCCTCGATCTCCCGGGCCAGCATGTCCCGCTGCCCGTCACCGGAGAACCCGGCGTGCAGCGCCTTGACCGCGACCCGCTGGCCCGCCGCGTCGTACGCCTCGTACACCACGCCCTGACCGCCCGCCCCGAGCCGTCCGGCGAGCCAGTAGTCGCCCAGCTGCCGCGGATCGCCCGGAATCAAGGGAGAGACCATATCCGTTGGACGTGGCGCTCACCGCGCCGGTTTATCTCAGGCCCGCCGCACGTCCGTGCAGTTGTCCACAGTCTGTGGACGGTGCTCCGGCGGTGGCGTCACGATGCGAGGAGGGCGGTGAAGCGGGCGGCGTTGCGTTGGGAATGGTCGGCGCAGCAGTTGTTGAAGACGACGTAGGTCGTTTCGACGCGGTCGGCCAGGTCGCGGATCCGGGGGGCCCAGGAGCGCATCTCGGCCTCGGTGTAGAGGTAGCCGAAACGTTCGCGGACGTCGCTGGAGTCCCAGCGTTCGCTGTGGCCGTGGAAGCGGACGACGGCCGCGTCGCCGGTCGCCGCGAGGACGGGCGGCATCGAGGACCGGTGGCCCTGCGGCATGTCCACGCCGACATACGGAATGCGGTGGCCGGACATGAAGGCGAGCGTCGCGTCGCGGTGCTCGTCGTCCATCCAGGCGGCGTTGCGGAACTCGACGCAGATCGGCATGGGGGCGCAGCGGTCGCGTGCCTGAAGGATGTATTCGCGGTTGCGGTCGCCCGGTGGGAACCAGACCGGGAACTGGAAGAGGAGCAGGCCGAGTTTCCCCGCCTCGTGGAGGGGTTGGAGGGCGCTGAGGAAGCGGTCCCAGACCTCGTTCTCCACGTCCTTCGGAACGTCCTTCAGATAGACGTTCCGTTTGTCCGGGACTTTGTCGCGGAGGTTCTTGTAGAGGGAGCCGGGTCGGGTCGGGTGGCCGGTGAGGAGGGAGAACGCCTTGACGTTGAAGACGAAACCGGGCGGGGTGCGCTCAGCCCAGAGGCGGACGGTCCGTTCCGCCGGGGGCGCGTAATAGGTGGCGTCCACCTCGACGAACGGGAACTGGGAGGCGTAGTAGCGCAGGCGGTCCTCGGCGGTTCTCGCCTCCGGCGGGTACCAGCCTGAGGAGAGCAGCGTCTTGTCCGTCCACGAGGCGGTGCCGACCAGGATTCTGCCCATGCCGGGAGGCTAGGGCTGATCGGGTTGGTTCGTCCGGGCTTCTGGGGGGATGACCGGGGCGTCGAAGGAGGGACGGTGGCGGAGTCCGGGAAGACGGCGCTCGTGCTGGGCGGCGGTGGCGTGCTCGGCGCGCACGAGGTCGGGATGCTGCGGGCGCTCCAGGAGGCCGGGGTGCGGCCCGACCTGGTGGTGGGGACCTCGATCGGGGCGCTGAACGGGGCGTTCGTCGCGGCGGAGCCGGACACGGCGGTCGAGCGGCTGGCCGGGTTGTGGTCGGACGACTCGGTGCGGGAGGTGTTCGGGGCGCGGGTGTGGGAGCGGCTGTGGACGCTGGCGCGGTCGGGGACGCATCTGCATTCGGCGGAGCCGCTGCTGCGGATGATGGACCGGTTGCTGCCCGCCCGGACGTTCACGGAAATGGCCGTGCCGTTCCAGTGCGTGGCGGCCGGGATCGAGACGGCGATGGCGCACTGGTTCTCCGACGGGCCGGTGATTCCCGCGGTGCTGGCGTCGTGCGCGGCGCCCGGACTGCTGCCGCCGGTGCGCGTCGACGGGAGGCATTACTTCGACGGCGGGCTGGTGCACAGCATTCCGGTGGGGCGCGCGGTGGCCTTGGGCGCCACGACGATCTACGTTCTGCAGGTGGGCCGGATCGAGCGGGCCCTGGAGCCGCCGCGCAGGCCGTGGGAGGTCGGAATGGTCGCCTTCGAGATCGCGCGGCGGCACCGGTTCTTCGAGGAGATGGCGGCGCTGCCGGACGGGCTGACGGTGCACGTCCTGCCGGCGGGCGGCGAACGGAAGGCGGGGGTGGACTACTCGCAGCTGCGGTACCGGAACGCGTCCGGTATCTCGGCGCATATCGAGCGTGCTTACGAGGCGTCGATGAAATACCTCAAAGAACAGGCGTGAAATGGTGCCGCCCCCCATCGTCCGGCGGCTGGTCTGCACGCCGGTGCTGTTCCTTCTGACCCTGGTGGTCGTCGTCGCGTTCCCGGTCGTCTGGGTGTGCGGCTCGGTGTTCGGGCGGGAGCGCAAGCGGGCCGTCCGGTTCCTGTGGTTCGCGCTGGCGTGGGGGACGCGGGAGTCGGCGGCGGTAATGGAATGCACGTGGCTTTGGTGCACCGGACGCGGCCACGACGACCGCCATTACGACGTCATCCGCCGCTACGTCGCCGGCCTCTACGCGGTCGCGGGGCGGCGGCTCGGCCTGCGGGTCGAGGACGAGGGCAGCTGGGACGGGACGGGCGCCGACCGGCCGCTGATCGTCCTCAGCCGGCACGCCGGTCCGGGCGACGCGCTGATCCTCGTCCACCACCTGCTCAGCGGATACCGGCGGCGGCCCCGGGTGGTCATGAAGGGGCAGTTGCAGCTCGACCCGTGCATCGACATCGCGGCCAACCGGATGCCGAACGTGTTCGTCGAGCACGGCGGCGCCACCGAGAGCATCGGGCGGCTCGCCGAGGGCCTCGGGCCGTGCGACGCGCTGCTGATCTTCCCGGAGGGCGGCAACTTCTCGCCGGAGCGGCGGCACCGGGCGATCCGGCGGCTGGCGCGGCACGACCGCCCGCGCGAGGTCGCGCGCGCGTCCCGGATGCGGAACCTGATGCCGCCGCGCCCCGGCGGCGTCCTCGCCGCGATCGACGCGGCGCCCGGCGCGGACGTCGTCTTCGTCGCGCACGTCGGCCTGGACCGGATGGCCACGGCCGGCGACATCTGGCGGCGCGTCCCGCTGACCGAGCCGGTCCGCGCGCGGTGGTGGCGGATCCCCGCCGAGGACGTCCCCGAGGAACGCGAGTCCCGCATCAACTGGCTGTACGCGCAGTGGGAGCGGGCGGACGCCTGGATCACCGCGCACCGGTGATCGAATAAGCCGTTGACGGGGCACTTCGCGCGGTCAATAGACTCCGGTGCATGGCGGACGAGGGGACGGTGCGGGTCGATCTGTGGATCTGGTCCGTCCGGCTGCTGAAGACCCGGTCGATGGCGACGACCGCGTGCCGCGGCGGGCACGTGCGGGTGAACGACGAGCGCGCCAAGCCGTCCACCGCGGTGAAGATCGGCGACGAGGTGCGGCTGCGGCACGACGGCCGGGAGCGGATCGTGATCGTGCAGAGGATCGTCCGCAAGCGGGTCGGGGCGCCCGAGGCGGCGCAGTGCCTGATCGACAAGAGCCCGCCCCCGCCGCCGCGCGACGCGCTGATCCCGGTCGGCCGCCGCGACCGGGGCGCCGGGCGGCCCACCAAGCGCGACCGGCGCGAGCTGGAGCGGCTGCGGGCCCTGAACTCCACGCTGGACCGGCCGCCCGGCGGCTGAGGTCAGACGCTCACGGCCTGGACGGCCGACCGGGCGAGGACCCGGCCGTTCGCGCCGAGCGCCTCCGCGACGACGCGCGGCGCGACCGGCATCGTCGCGGCCGTCTCGAACCCGGTCCGCCGGACGCTCGCCGCGGGCGCGAAGCGGGCCGCGTTCGCGTCGGTGAGGAACCGCCACGCCGCGACCTCCGTCGCGCCGTTCCAGCTCGCGTGCACGCGCATCCGCCCGCCCGACACCGACGCGATGGCGACGGACGGCAGGGTCTTGGGCTGCGCCGACCAGGGCGCCCGGTACGCCCGGTACGAGCCGGCCCCGGTCATCTCCATGACCGGGCGCCCGTCCGGCCCGAACTCGATCACCATGGCCGTTGAGCCGTAGCCGACGACCGCGTTGCCGTTCTCGAGCAGCTGCACGTTGCCCATGTACTGGCCGTAGGTCTTGCCGTCGGTGTACTCCCGCAGCAGCGTCGCCTTGCGGGCCTTCTCATCGATCTTCAGGACGACCCCGCGCGACGCGCCGTCGCCCACGTCGGTGATGTGGTTGTCGAACAGCGTGATCGTGGTGGCGTCGTGCCAGCGGGCGTTGTGCTGCCAGGCGAACGCGGCGCGGGAGCCCACCGCGAAGTCGCTGCGCCTGCCGCCGAGCCGCCACCGCACCGCCCCGGTCCGCCGGTCGACCGAGTACAGCGCGCAGGTGTCGCGCGCGGAGATCAGCAGCGTGTCGCCGTGGGCCTGCACCGAGTTGACGTGGATCGGGTCGAACGTCTTGCCCTTCGTCCCGTCGGTGTCCTTGGTCATCGGCATCTTCGTCTCGGCGATCCCGATGTGGTCGAGCGCCTTCCAGTCGAGCAGCACCTTGCCGGTCTCCACGTCCACCTCCTGGACGTGGCAGCCGTAGACGTGCCCGTCGCGGGGCCCGCCGATCGGCCGCAGGTCCGCGACGACCTCGGGGTAGGCGGTGAGCAGCGCGGTGCCCTGGTCGGTGAGCTGGAACTCGTGCAGGTCGCCCTGCATGCCGTCGCCCGCCCGGACCTCGGCGATCTGCTGGTAGCTCCGGTCGAGGAGGATCCCGGTGCCCGCGCCGTGCCCGCCGACGAGCCGCGCGCCCTCCCAGTAGGTGAGCGCCGGCTCGCCCTTGTAGGTCTGCACGCGCAGGTCCGTGACGAGGTCGGTCGAGCCGCGGAACCACACCGGTTCGCCGTCGTCGTCGACGATGAGGGCGTCGGCGTAGTCCGTCCCGCGGAACGGCCCGAGGAACACCAGCCCCGGCGCGACCTGGCCGGTCCGGCGCACGGTCACCTTGGGCGGCTGAGTGCCCGTCAGCGTCAGGTAGCCGCTCGGCTCGGCGGCGGTGGTATCGGCGTCGGCATCGGGGCCGCCGCCGCGTTCGAGCGTTCCGGCCGCCCCCGCCAACGCCGCCCCACCGGCCAGCACCGTCCCCACCAGAAACCCGCGCCGCGACAATCCCATACCCGACGGTCTATGAGGCGAACCTGGGCCTTCCTTGAACGCGGACTGAGGCAACCCTCTGGACATTCCGGGCGGGGGTCTGTCAGCATGCGGGCATGATCGATGAAAGGGGCGCTGCCGCCCGCATCCGATGAGCGGAGCCGTGCAGCGGGAAGCTGCCGCCGTCCGCGAGGAATGGCTGGGCCGGGCACTGTCCGTGCGGCCCGCCGACCGTCCGGCCGCCGAAGCGGCCGTCTCCGGCCTGTACCGGCTGGCCGGGTTCGATCCACCCCGTTTCCACTGGGTCCCGTCACCGCTCGCCGCCTTCGAGACCGTCCCGCCCGGCATGCGTCAGCGCGCCGGCGGCGCCGGCGTCTTCGACGGGCCCGCGGTGCGCGCGCTCGGCGCCTCCTTGGCCCGGCTGCGCCTCGATCTCGACGAGGAGATCAGGCGGCACTGCTCCGGGCTGGCCGGCCTGTTCCGGCAGCAGGTGCAGTTCTCGCTGGCCACGTCGGTGCGCGGCACGCTCGGCCTGGCCGCGCGTTCGGCGCACGACCCGGAGCGCGCGGCGGGCACCTGGTACGACCGGTTGTGCGTCTCCCGGATCGCCTACTTCGACGTCGCGCGCCGGGTCGCGGGCGTGCCGTTCGCGCCCGAGCACGTCCGGCACCTCGACCTGTGGGGGGCGGCGCTGTCGTCGGCCGGCTGGTGGTGGCCGCACGAGGACGTGTGCACGGTGTCCGAGCGGCCCGTCGCCGTCCGCACCGAGGTGTGCGGCGACGACGGCGAGGTCCGCCCGCACGCCCCCGACGGCCCGGCGATCCGCTACCGGGACGGCTGGGACGTGCACGCCTGGCACGGCAGGCCGGTGCCGTCCTGGGTGATCGACGACCCGGCGCCGGACCGCATCGAGCGCGAGACGAACGTCGAGGTCCGGCGGTGCGCGATCGAGCACCTCGGCTGGCCGGCCTACATCGAGGGCGCCGGGCTGCGGCTCGTCTCCGCCGCCCCCGACCCCGGCAATCCCGGCTCCGAGCTGCGGCTCTACGACCTGCGGCCGGAGACGCGCGTGCTGCTGGCCGTGAACGGGTCGGTCGAGCGCGACGGGCACCGCCGCCGGTACGGGCTGACCGTGCCGGGCGCGATCCGCGACCCGGTCGCCGCGGCGGCCTGGACGTACGGCCTGTCCGCCGAGCAGTACTCCCTCCTCGCCCGCCGAACCTGAAGGTGATGACCATGACGCAGACACTCCAGTCCCTTTCCCTCCAGACGGGCGTGACCGTGCTCGACCACCTGGAGCGGTCGATGCGCATCCCCGTCGTCGACGGGCTCCAGGCGCAGGGCGACCTGATCGTCGTCCCGCTGCACGTCGTCGCGCGGTCCGTGACCGTCCCGCCCGAACGGCCCGGCTTCACCCACCCGAACGCGCGCTGGCGGGATGTGCCGCCCGAGGGCGTCGAACTGCTGCGCGCCGAGGCCGGCGGCAACACCCACACGCTGGTCGCCGAGCCCGGCACCTGCCGCTGGACGGTCAACGTGCTGGACGACACCCGCCTCGCGATCGGCGTGTTCGAGGCCTCGGAGGTGGTCTACCTGCTGCATCCCGAGCACGGCGCGTCGGGCTGCGCGCCGGGGACCTACGTCGTCCGGCGGCAGCGCGAGCACGACCGGCGCAGCGGCGGGATGCGCTTCGTCGCCGACTGAGGGGTCAGCGGAACTCCAGGCCCTCGAACGTCCCGGACGAGCGCCACCGCTCCAGGTAGGAGAAGTAGGCGGTGGCGCCCGCCGGGTAGCCGACGTTCAGCAGCGACCACGGCGACGGCGCCTGGCCCTCGTTGTTGTAGTAGCCCGGCGTGCAGTCGGGCAGGAACCGCATCGCCGGCGCTGCGTGGCCGAGGACGTCGAGCCAGGCGTCCTCGGCCGCCCGCGTCACCTCGACCTCGGTGAACCCGTGGTCGAGGGTGTGCCGGATCACCGCCGCGATCGTCGCGCCGGCCTCGGTGAGGTTGTGCGGGATGTTGGAGATCAGGTTCGCGCCCTGCGCGGGCTGCGCGACGAACGCGTTCGGGAACCCGTGGACGTGGGTGCCGTGCAGGGTGCGCATTCCCTGCGACCAGTACCGCGACAGCTTCAGCCCGTCGCGGCCGGTCATGTCGTAGCCGGTGCGGCGGGTGTACTCGGTGCCGACCTCGAAGCCGGACGCGTAGATCACGCAGTCGACCGCGTACTCGCGTCCGCCGGCGACGACGCCGGACGGGGTGACGCGGTCGACGCCCCTGCCGTCGGTGTCGACCAGATGCGTGCCGGGGACGTTGAACGCCTGCAGGTACTCGTCGTGGAAGCACGGCCGCTTGCACAGCTGCCGATACCAGGCCTTGAGCCCGCCCGCGGTCTCCGGGTCCTGGACGATCGCGTCCACGCGGGCGCGGATCTCCTCCATCTTCTCGTGGTCGGAGTCCTCGTAGACCTCCATCATCTTCTCGATCGTCGCCTCGCCGGGCCCGAGCGCCGCGTACCGGGCGCGGATGCGGCGGCTGAGGTCGGTCCAGCCGTCCATGACGAGGTCGATCTCGGCGGTGCCGCCGGCCTGGTTGGAGGTGAAGTTCTCCAGCCAGCGCCGCTGCCAGCCCGGCGTCGCGATCTCCGCGAACCACTTTGGGTCGATCGGGTGGTTGTTCCGCACGTCGACCGACGAGGGCGTCCGCTGGAAGACGTACAGCTCCTTGCAGGCCCGCGCGAGATGCGGGACGCACTGGACGGCCGTCGCGCCCGTCCCGATGATCGCGACGCGCCGGTCCGCCAGCCTGTCCATGGGCGCGCCGGACGGGTCGCCGCCCGTGTAGGCGTAGTCCCAGCGGCTCGTGTGGAAGGAGTGCCCCTCGAACGCGTCGATGCCGTCGATGCCGGGCAGCTTCGGGACGTGCAGCGGGCCGGTGCCCATGGCGACGAACTGCGCGGTGAACGCGTCGCCGCGGTTCGTCCGGACGATCCACCGCGACCGCGGCGCGTCCCATTCCAGGTCCTCGACCTCGGTGTGGAACAGCGCGTTGTCGTACAGGCCGTACTGCTTGCCGATGCGGCGGCAGTGCTCCAGGATCTCCGGCCCGTGCGCGTACTTCTCGGTCGGCATGTGCCCGGTCTCTTCGAGCAGCGGCATGTAGACCATCGACGCCGTGTCGCACTGGGCGCCCGGGTAGCGGTTCCAGTACCAGGTGCCGCCGAAGTCGCCGCCCTTCTCGACGATCCGGACGTCGTCGACGCCGGCCTCCTTCAGCCGGGCGCCGGTGACGAGCCCGGCGAAGCCGCCGCCGACGAACGCGACGGTGACGTGGTCGGTGCGCGGATCGCGCGGCGCGACGGGCGTGTGCGGATCGGTGAGGTAGCGGGCGAACCGGCCGGTCAGCCGCTTGTACTGGGCGTTGCCGTCGGGGCGGAGGCGCTTGTCGCGTTCGGTGCGGTACTTGCGGCGGAGGGCTTCCTTGTCGGTCATGCGTGCTCCGGGGGGCGGGCCGGCGGGCGGCGCGCGTCCGCCCTCGTCCCGACCAGAATGACATTCAGGTGCGTCCCCTGGCGACACTCGTGAACGACCGGCCCCGGACGGCCGTTCCGCCCCGCGGCGCGGTCAGTCCAGCGTGATGACGACCTTCACGTCGTCCTTGTCCGGCGTGAACGCGTCCTGGAACCCCTCCAGCGGGACGCGCCGCGACACCAGGCGGCCGAGCCAGTCCAGATCGGCCTCGGCCAGGGCGTCCGCCGCCGCCGCGTAGTGGTCCAGGTTGGCGTTCACCGAACCGACGATCGCGTCGTTCTCCAGCACGATCTCCCGGTTGATGCTCCCGGCGTCCACGGTCAGCTTCCGGCCCGTCGGCGACACCCCGGTCAGGCAGACGACGCCGTAGGCGCCGGTCGAGGCCATCGCGCCGAACACCAGTTGGCCGACGCCGGTGGCCTCGATGACGATGTCCGGCTTGGCGTGCGCGACGGCGGCGTCCATCCCGCCGCTGTGGTAGGTCGCGCCCAGTCTCTTGACCAGGTCGGGCTTGGGGCCGTCCACGACCTGGTCGAGGACGTGCACGTCCAGCCCGCGCTGGACGCCGAGCAGCGCGGCCAGCAGCCCGATCGGCCCGGCGCCGGTGACCAGCGCGGTCTTCGGCTGGTACCAGGCGCGGGACCCGACCTTCTCGACCTGCTCCCACGCCTTCGCGACGACCGTCGTCGGCTCCATCAGCATGCCGACGTCGGCGAGCCGCGGGTCCAGTTTCACCGCGTAGTCCGCCCTGACCGTCCACGCCTGGCTCGCGTAGCCGTCGATCTCCTTGATGCCGCGCTCGGTGTACCGCCCGTTGCGGCACATGTCGAACTGCCCGTGCGCGCAGGCCCCGCAGGGCACCGGGTCGGGCCGCCGGACCACGCCCACCACCAGGTCGCCCTCCGCGAACCCGCTGCCGGACGGTGCCCGCCGCACCCGGCCGAGCGACTCGTGCCCGATGACCAGCCGGTCATGGCCGGGCGGCGCCCAGCCGTACTCGCCGGACGCGATCTCCCGGTCGGTGCCGCAGACCCCGACGGCCAGCCCGTCCACCAGCAGTTCCCCGTCGCCGGGCGCGGGATCGGGGACGTCCCGGACGGCCAGCGAGTCCTGCTGCCCCGGAACGACGGTCAAGGCGCGCATGTGCGGTCCTCCTTCGGCTCTGCCTCTATCGGTTCGGTCCCCGGGACGTCCGCACCGCCGCGGCGGTGCCGCTCAGATGCCGGGCGGTGTTGACGAGCCCGACGTGCGAGTACGCCTGCGGGGTGTTGCCGACGTGCCGTCCCGTCGCGACGTCGTACTCCTCGCTGAGCAGCCCGAGGTCGTTGCGCAGGCCCAGCAGCCGCTCGAACAGCTCCGTCGCCTGCTCGCGCCGGCCGATGCCGACCAGCGCGTCCGCGAACCAGAACGTGCAGGCCAGGAACGCGCCCTCCGACCCCGGCAGGCCGTCGACGCCGCCGTCGGCCCGCGTGTCGTAGCGCAGCACGAACCCGTCCCGGTACAGCTCGCGCTCCACCGCGTCCACGGTGCCCACCACGCGCGGGTCGCCCCACGGCAGGAAGCCGGTCTGCGGGATCAGCAGCAGCGCCGCGTCCACCCCGCGTGACCCGTAGAACTGGGTGAACGTGCCCTGGTCGGCGTCGTAGCCGTTCTCGCACACGTCCGCGTGGATCCGGTCGCGCAGCTTCCGCCACCGGTCCGCCGGGCCGTCCAGCCCGTGCTTCTCGACGCCCCGGACGGCCGCGTCGACGCCCGCCCACGCCAGCACCTTGGAGTGCACGAAGTGGCGGCGCTCGCCCCGCACCTCCCACAGGCCGTTGTCGGGGTCGTCCCAGTGGCCCTCGAGGAAGTCGAGCAACGCCTTCTGCACGTCCCAGGCGTTCTGGACCGCCCCGATCCCGGCCTCCCGCCCGAGGTGCAGGCCGTGCAGCACCTCGCCCCAGGTGTCCAGCTGGAACTGGCCGGACGCCGCGTTGCCGACCCGCACCGGCGCGGACCCCTCGTACCCGCCGAGCCAGTCGAGGGTGTACTCCGGCAGCCGGCGCGTCCCGTCGATGCCGTACATGATCTGCAGGTCGGAGGGGTCGCCGGCGACGGCGCGCAGCAGCCACTCCCGCCAGTCCCGCGCCTCGTCGGCGAACCCGGTGCCGAGCAGCGCCTGGAGGGTGAACGTCGCGTCGCGCAGCCAGCAGTACCGGTAGTCCCAGTTGCGCGGGCCGCCGAGCTGCTCGGGCAGCGACGTGGTCGCGGCGGCGACGATCCCGCCGGTCGGCTTGTAGGTCAGCCCCTTCAGCGTGATCAGCGAGCGGCGGACGGCGTCCTCCCACCGCCCGTCGTAGCGGAAGCGGCCCGTCCACTCCGTCCAGAACGCCTCGGTGTCGCGGAGCGCCTGCTCCGGGTCGACGCGGCGGGGGCGCGGCTCGTGCGACGGCCGGTAGGTCAGGACGAACGGGACCCGGTCCCCTTCCGCCACCGTGAACTCGGCGAATGTCGACATGTCGCGGCCCTCCAGCGGGACCGGCGTCTTCAGCCACGCCGCGTCGGGGCCCGCGACCGCCTCGAACTGGCCGTCCAGGTGCCGCACCCACGGCACGATCCGGCCGTAGTCGAACCGCAGGCGCAGCGTCGTGCGCATCGGCACCCGCCCGCTGACGCCCTCCACGACGCGGACCACGTCCGCCGCCTCGCCGCGCGGCGGCATCGCGTCGATCAGCCGGACGGTGCCGTCCGGCGTCTCCCACTCCGTTTCCAGGATCAGCGTGTCCCCGCGGTAGCGGCGCCGCGCGCACATCCCGCCGGACGCGGGCGCGATCCGCCAGAACCCGGCCGCGTCGTCGCCGAGCAGGGCGGCGAAGCAGGCCGGGGAGTCGAACCGCGGCAGGCACAGCCAGTCGATCGAGCCGTCCTTGCCCACGAGGGCGGCCGTCTGGAGATCGCCCAGCATGCCGTAGTCCTCGATGCGCAGCGCCAACGTCCACCTCCGTGCCCGGTCTCCCGTCCTTACTGCACTACCCGCGGGCCCGGATCCATGTCAGGAGGCGGGTGATCCACCCCGTCGCGCCCCGCATGGAGGCCGCGTTCACGGGCACCCCGGCAGAGAGGACCGGACGCATGCGACCGGAGAGGGGACAGACCATGAAGTACGGGCAGTTCATCGCGACGGTCCGCGACAACGGGGACTACAGCGGCCGCGAGGAGGCCGAGCGCGTCACGGAGGCGGTGCTCGCCGTCCTGCGGGACCGGCTCACCGAGGAGGGCGCCGACCATCTGGCGGCGCAGCTCCCCGAGCCGCTGGACGAGCTGATGCGCGACCGCCACGGCCAGGCCGAGTCGTTCGGCTCGGCGGAGTTCTGCCGCCGGGTCGCGGGGATGACCGGCGCCACCGAGCGCACGGCCGAATGGGACGCCGACGCCGTCCTCAGCACGGTCGCGGGCACCGTCTCCGGCGGCGAGCTGAACCATCTGCTGAGCCAGCTGCCGTCCGGCTACGCGCCGTTCTTCGGCAAGAACGACCTCAGCGACTGATCGGGGATCAGGGGGAAAGGACGGCGACCGCCTCCAGGTAGGCGGACGGGACCTCGACGGTGCCGCCGGGCGCGGTGCCGGCGGCCTCGATGTGCCGGGTGAGGTCGGTGGTCAGCGCGTCCCGCCCGGCGGCGTCGAGGACGTCGAACGCGAGCTTCAGCGGGCCGAAGTGCGCCCGGAAGTAACCGATCATGTCGGCGGGGGAGCGGAACCGGAACCGCCACTGCCGCTCGGTGCACTCCAGCGCGGACGCGTGCGGCCCGAGCAGCCGCTCCAGGTGCTTCGCGGTGCCCCACAGCGTGGGCGCCGCCTCCCCGGACGCCCCGGCGGTGTACCGGTCGACGAGCCGGAGCAGCTCGCCGAGGTAGCCGCCCGGCGACCAGCTCGCCAGCGCGATGCGCCCGCCCGGCCGGACCACCCGGAGCAGTTCGGCGGCCGCCCTCTCCTGGTCCGGGACGTACTGGACGCCGAACGTCGACACCGCGACGTCGAACGCGCCGTCCGGGTGCGGCAGCTCCAGCGCGTCGCCGGCCTCGAACCGCACGTCGAGGCCTTCGGCGGCGGCGCGGGCCCGCGCCTGCTCCAGCAGGGCGGGGACGTAGTCGACGCCGGTCACGTCGGCGAACCGGCGGGCGGCGGCCAGCGCGGTGTTCCCGGTCCCGGTGGCGACGTCGAGGACGCGCTCGCCGGGCCGGATCCCGGCCGTCTCGCAGAGCAGCTCGCTCACCAGCAGCCAGCGGTTGCCGACGCGGGCGTAGTCGCCGCTCGCCCAGGTGCCGCCGGCGCCGGTGTCGACCCCGCCGATGTCGTCGCGCATGGACCCGTCTCCCCTCGAAGGCGATCTTGATCGTGCGGTATCGCGGGCGCGAGGACAAGGGGCGCCGAAAACCGGTCACGTCGTGGCAGGTCGGGGGTGCCTTCTCGGCGGAAAAGGGAAGGACCGGGTCGGGGGAGGGGAGTTCTGGTGGACCGAAATATCAGGCTTGTCGCGGGAATCCTGGCGGGGACGGCAGTGCTGCTGGCGGGCTGCGGCGGCGGAGGCGGGGAGCGCAGGGCGAGGACGGCCGCCGCCGCGCCGTCGCCGTCCCCGACCGCCGGCGGGGCGCAGCTCCAGCAGCAGTACGAGCAGGTCGTCGCGGCCGTGCTGCCCTCCGTCGTGAAGATCGAGACCGACCAGGGCGAAGGGTCCGGCGTCGTCTACGACACCAAGGGCGACATCGTCACGAACGCGCACGTCGTCGCGGGGGCGAAGCAGATCCGGGTGACGGCCTCCAGCGGCGGCAGCCCGCTGAAGGCCAGCCTCGTCGGTTCCTTCGTGGCCGACGACCTCGCGGTGGTGAAGGCGAGCGGCGGGAACCTGCGCCCCGCCTCGTTCGGCGACTCCACCCAGGCCAGGGTCGGGCAGATCGTGCTCGCGATGGGCAACCCGCTCGGCTTGGCGGGAAGCGTGACGAACGGGATCGTCTCCGCGCTGAACCGGACGGTGTCCACCAAGCAGGAGGGCGCGTTCCCCGGTGCGACGATCGGCGACGCGATCCAGACCAGCGCGCCGATCAACCCCGGCAACAGCGGCGGCGCGCTCGTCACGCTGGACGGCAAGGTCATCGGCATCCCGACCGCCGCCGCGTCCGACCCGCAGATCGGCGGGGCCGCCGCCGGCATCGGGTTCGCGGCGCCGAGCGGCACCGTGCAGAAGATCGCCCCGCAGCTGATCCAGAACGGGAAGGTGTCGCAGTCCGGGCGGGCCGCGCTCGGCGCCACCGTCCGGACGATCGTCGACCCGAACAGCGGCGAGCAGTCCGCGGTCGCGGTGGTGGAGGTGACCAAGGGGGCCGGCGCCGACAAGGCCGGGATCAAGGCCGGCGACCTGATCCTCGCCGTCAACGGCACCGCGACGCCCGACCAGACCGCGCTCGCCGCCGTCCTCGCCGGCCTGAAGCCCGGCGCCACCGTGAAGGTCCAGGTCGAGGAGCCGAGCGGATCGAAGAAGGACGTCCAGGTCGAGCTCGGTGAGCTGCCCGGCGGCTGATCACGCGCGGGCGCCGGTCGGCGTGACGCCGAACCGGGCGCGGAAGTGCCGGGCGAACTGCGCCTGGCTGGAGAAGCCCCAGCGGTGCGCGACGTCCGCGATGGTCGTCCGGACCGCCCCGCCGCCGGTCAGCTCCTCGTGCGCGCGCTGGAGGCGGCGCTCCAGGATGTGCCGGGACGGGGTGGTGCCCGCGGCCTCGAAGATCCGGCCGAGGTGCCGGACGGACACGCCCACCACCCGGGCGACCTCGCCCGGCGCGAGCGACGCGTCGTGCAGGTGCCGGTCGATGTAGTCCTCGGCGATGATCAGCCGGCTCCGGTGCCCGGCGGGCGCGGGCCGCCCGCCGGACCGCTCGTCCGCCAGCATCCGCAGCACGCCGAGGACCGCGCCGCGCGCCCCCTGCGGATCGGCGGCGGCCGGGCTCTCCAGCAGCGACCGCAGCCCCACGACCAGCTCGCCCTCGCGCGCCGTCCCGCGCCCGAACAGCATCGGCGCGGGCACCCCGGCCGCCATGCACTCGCGGACGAACAGCTCGCGCGGCACGTCCACCAGGAACTGCCGCATCGACGAGGAGAACCCGAACAGGTAGGGCCGCCGCGTGTCGTAGACGACCAGGTCGCCGGCCGTCGCGGCGAGGCAGCCGTGCTCGTGCAGGAAGACCGCCTCGCCCTTCACCAGCAGCGAGGCGAACACCGAGTCCTTGGGCGCCGACCGCGCGACCTGCGGGGTCCGCTCGATCGCGTGCGCGTTGCCGCTGATGTCGGCCAGCCGGACGTCCCCGAGCCGGTAGTTGGTCTGCCGCGCGACCAGCCCGCGCTCGGAGTAGGACGTGCAGGACAGCCCGACCAGCGCCCGCCGGTTGTAGTCCTCCCAGAACCCGATGCGCTCGCGGGGCTCGACGTCCTCTGTGGAGGCCGTGGAGGTCATGAGGGCGGCGGCCGGCATGGGGTCTCCCGATCGCGAGGGGTCTCCTTGGAAGGAGCCTACGTCGGGTCCGCCGCCGAACGGGGTCGTCCGACGTCGTCAGCGGAACAGGGAATTGACGTAATCGGCGCCGAGGCCAACCTTCTCGTAGTGCGTGCGGCACATGTCGATGTAGTCGTGGACGTCGAAGTACCCCTCCGGGTCGCCGTTCTCGTCCAGCCAGACCAGCGGCCCCTTGACGATGAACAGCGTCTTCATCGGCTCGCCGGACTCGTAGGCGACCAGCGTGTGCCCCTCGCCGGGCGCCTCGTAGACGAAGTCCCCGGCGGTCGCCGTCCACGGGCGCTCCAGGTACCCCCACTTGCCGGAGATCGTGTAGGCGAACACCTCGTGCGGGTGGTAGTGCCGGTTGACCAGCCCGGCCCGCTTCGCCCGCAGGACGTCCGACCAGGTGTTGTCCTTGACGTTGATCCACAGCGGCCGCGACCCGACCGTCTCGGTGAACGGCACGTAGTACCGGTCGTCGTCGGTGGCGACCTTAGGCAGGTAGACCTCCGGCAGCGCGTCGGGCTTCAGCGAGTTCCCGATCGGCCTCAGGTCCTTCCAGAACTCAGAACCGGCTGCTTCCGGCATCGGAACGGCTCCTCCCACTCGCGGTCCTCGCTCGTGCCGCGAGTGAACCCCGCAGGAGACGCCCCCGTCTTTCTCCTGCCGGACGTCACCGTTTGCCGATTCCGGACATCTCCCTAGCGCGGCGGTCACCGGCCGCGCTCACCCTGCTCCGGGGCCTGCTCGCCCTGCTCCGGTCCCTGCTCCCCCTGCTCCGGTCCCTGCTCCCCCTGCTCCGGTCCCTGCTCTCGCCGCTCCAGGCCCTGCCGCACCGCCTCCAGCAGCACCTTCACCGCCACACCGAGCAGCACCAGATCGGCGAGCATCTGCACCATCGTCAGGATCCGCGCGGCCCGCGTCCTCGGCACGATGTCCCCGAACCCCACCGAGGCGAACACCGTGACGGCGAAGTACAGCGCGTCCACCCTGGTCAGCGGCTCGCTGAACGACCCCGGCGAGCCGTTGTCCATCAGCCGGTACGCCGCCGCGAACAGCACCAGGAACAGCACGACGGACGTCGTGAGCGCCTCCACCGCCCGCAGCCGGGGCGACGGCGACCGCATGATCGCCCGTGCCTGCCACCCGACGAGCGCGCCCAGCGCGACCAGCGCCCCGAACAGCGCCGCCACCGTCCCCGGCCCGAACCGCCGGTCCAGCGGCGCGACCGAGTACAGCACCAGCACGCCGGCCGACGTCGCCAGCGTGCGCACGACCGTCGTCAGCAGCGGCTGGCGCGACCGAGTGTCCACAGTCTGTTGATCCCCGGATCACTCCCGGTAATGCTGGACGTCCGCCATCGGCGGATGCGAGGCTGCCGCACGTGCTGATCTTGGACGTCCTGGCACCGGCCTCCCTCGCCGCGTGGCTCTACCTGGCGGCCGCGCACGGCGGCTTCTGGCGCACCGGCCCGTGCCTCCCGGACGGCCCCGACCCGCCCGCATGGCCGCACGTCACCGCCGTCATCCCCGCCCGCGACGAGGCCGGCGTCCTTCCGGAGACGCTCCCGACCGTCCTCGCCCAGGACTACCCCGGCCGCTTCGACGTCGTCGTGGTGGACGACGCCAGCACCGACGGCACCGCCGAGGCCGCCGCCGGGCTCGGCGCGGACCGGGTCGTGCGGGCCCGCGACCGGCCCGCCGGCTGGGCGGGCAAGGTGTGGGCGATGTCCGAGGGCGTTCGGGCGGCCGGCGAACCCGACTTCTACCTGTTCACCGACGCCGACATCGCCTACGCCCCCGGCGCGCTCGCCCGGCTCGTCCGCGACGCCCACGACCGCGACCTCGTCTCCCGGATGGCCACCCTCAACACCGTCACCGCCTGGGAACGGCGGATCGTCCCCGCCTTCGTCTACTTCTTCGCCCAGCTCTACCCGTTCCGCCGCGTCTGCCGGGGCCGGCGCACCGCGGCGGCGGCCGGCGGCTGCATGCTCGTCCGCCGCGCGACGCTCCTGCGCGCGGGCGGCCTGGCCGCGATCCACGGCGCCCTCATCGACGACGTCGCCCTCGGCCGCCTCCTCAAGCGCGCCGGCGCCCGCTGCCGCCTCGACCTGGACCGCGGCGTCGTCAGCCGCCGCCCCTACCCGCACCTCCGCGACCTGTGGGCCATGATCGCCCGCAGCGCCTACCACCAGCTCCGCTACTCGCCGGCGCTGCTGGCCGCCACCGTGCTGGGGCTCCTGCTGGTGTACGCCGTCCCGCCCGTCGCGGCGCTGGCCGGCCTGGTCGCCGTCGAGCCCGTCCCGGCCGCCGCCGGCCTCCTCGCCTGGGCCCTGATGACGGCCACCTACGTCCCCATGCTGCGGTTCTACCGCCTTTCCCCGCTGCGGGCGCCGGCGCTCCCTCTGACGGCCCTCATGTACGCCGCGATGACCGTCGATTCCGCTCGCCTGCACTGGAAAGGGAAAGGCGGCGCATGGAAGGGCCGCGTCAGGTGAGGGCCGGCTCGCGTCCCCGATGGCGCCGCGAACGCCGAGCACCATCGGCGCGACCGGACGATGCGCCGACCATGCCAGTAATCACTGGAAACTTGTGCGCGCGGTGACAAGAAAACCCGCCGGCCGGCGGGCAGGATCGGGCCCATGAGGAAGATCACCGCAGCCGGGGCCGCCCTGGCGCTCGCCGGAACCCTGGCCCTCGGCACCGTCCCCGCGCAGGCGGCCCCGAAACCGAGGCAGGCCCCGCCGGCGGACGTCCTGAAGCGGCTGCCCGCCCCCGTCCAGAAGGCGATCGGGGAGACCTTCGGCACCCTCGGCTGGGACGCGAAGGGCCCCTACATCGTCTGGGGCAGCATGTCGTGCCACCTGCACTTCCTGGACCCGAACGAATGGTCGTGGGCCTGGGACACCGGCCCCTGCTGGTTCTGACGGGCTGGTTCTGACGGGCTGGTTCTGACCGGCGGGCCCGGGGCGCTCAGGGCAGCTGCTGGATCCGGATCAGGTTGCCCGCGGGGTCGCGGACGGCGCAGTCGCGGACTCCGTACGGCTGGTCCGCCGGCTCCTGCACGACCTCCGCGTCCCCGGCCTGCAGGCGCTTGAACGTCCCCTCGAGGTCGTGCGTCGCCAGCTGGACGAGGGCATAGGTGCCCTTGGCCATCATCTCGGTGATGGTGCGGCGCTCGTCGTCGGTGATGCCGGGGTCGGCGCCCGGCGGGTACAGGACGATCGACGTGGCCGACCGGTCGGCCGGGCCGACCGTGATCCAGCGCATCCCGCCGTACCCCACGTCCAGCCGGACCTCGAAGCCGAGCACGTCGCGGTAGAAGGCGAGCGACTCCTCCGGGTCGGTGTGCGGGAGGAAGGTCGAGTGAACGGTGATGTCCATGCTGGTCAGGCTAACCCGGCGGCTCGCCGTCCGGCGGCCTTCGGGCGCGGACCGGCCGGGTCACCTGCTTGGCCACGCACGCCGGCATCCCGGCCGTCGCGCGCGCCCCCTCGCGCCGGTAGACGCTCGGCGGCACCCCGACCAGCTCGGTGAAGCGCGTGCTGAAGGTGCCCAGCGACGAGCAGCCGACCGCGAAGCAGACCTCGGTGACGCTGAGGCCGCCGCGACGCAGCAGCGTCATCGCGCGCTCGATGCGCCGCGTCATCAGGTAGCTGTACGGCGATTCGCCGTAGGCCTGCCGGAACGCGCGGCTGAGGTGCCCGGCCGACATGTTCACGCCGCGCGCGAGCGCCTCGACGTCCAGCGGCTGCGCGTAGTCCCGGTCGATCCGGTCGCGGACGCGGCGCAGCCGCGCGAGATCGCGAAGGCGCTGCTCGGCGGCCGGTTTCGAGGTCACCACCGGATCGTACGACGCGGGTGCGACAGTCTGGCGCCCCCGGCGCCCCTGTCGCCCCCCGCGCCCCGCCAGTCGCCCGCGCGCCTGCTGCTGCGGGACCTCGAACGCCATCCGCCCGTAATGCACCGTCTTCACCACCGTTCGAGGCCGCCGAGCCGGAACCGACGACAGGACGCGTCGCACGACGTCGGCGAAGGCCACGTTCAGGCGCCGACATAGTCCGCGAGGTGCTCGCCGGTCAGGGTGGACCTGGCGGCGACGAGGTCCGCCGGCGTGCCCTCGAACACGACCCGGCCGCCGTCGTGGCCGGCGCCGGGACCGAGGTCGATGATCCAGTCGGCGTGCGCCATGACCGCCTGGTGGTGCTCGACGACGATGACCGACTTGCCGGCGTCGACGAGCCGGTCGAGCAGGCCGAGCAGCTGCTCGACGTCGGCGAGGTGCAGGCCCGCGGTCGGCTCGTCCAGCACGTAGACGCCGCCCTTGTCGCCCATGTGGGTGGCCAGCTTGAGCCGCTGCCGCTCGCCGCCGGAAAGCGTGGTGAGCGGCTGCCCGAGGCTGAGGTAGCCGAGCCCGACGTCGGCGAGCCGGCCGAGGATCTTGTGCGCGGCCGGCGTGCGCGCCTCCCCGGTGCCGAAGAACTCCTCGGCCTCGGTCACCGGCATCGCGAGCACCTCGCTGATGTCCCGGCCGCCGAAGCGGTACTCCAGCACCGACGCGTCGAACCGCTTGCCGTCGCACTCCTCGCAGGTGACGGGCACGCCGGCCATCATCGCCAGGTCCGTGAACACGACGCCGGCGCCGTTGCAGCCGGGGCAGGCGCCCTCGGAGTTGGCGCTGAACAGCGCCGGCTTCACCCCGTTGGCCTTCGCGAACGCCTTGCGGATCGGGTCCAGCAGGCCGGTGTAGGTCGCCGGGTTGCTGCGCCGCGAGCCGCGGATCGCGCCCTGGTCGATCGACACCACGCCCGCGCCGGCCGGGATCGACCCGTGCACCAGCGAGCTCTTGCCGGACCCGGCGACGCCCGTCACGACGACGAGCACCCCGAGCGGCACGTCCACGTCGACGTCCCGCAGGTTGTGCGTGCTCGCCTCGCGGATCTCGAGCGTGCCGGCCGGTTTCCGCACCGCGTCCTTGAGCGCGGCCCGGTCGTCGAGATGGCGCCCGGTGATGGTGCCGGCGCCCCGGAGGCCCTCGACGGTGCCCTCGAAGCAGACCGACCCGCCCGCCGTGCCGGCGCCCGGCCCGAGGTCCACGACGTGGTCGGCGATCGCGATCATCTCCGGCTTGTGCTCCACGACCAGCACCGTGTTGCCCTTGTCCCGCAGCCGCAGCAGCAGGTCGTTCATCCGCTGGATGTCGTGCGGGTGCAGCCCGATCGTCGGCTCGTCGAAGACGTAGGTGACGTCGGTGAGCGACGAGCCGAGGTGCCGGATCATCTTGACGCGCTGCGCCTCGCCGCCCGACAGCGTGCCCGACGGCCGGTCCAGCGACAGGTAGCCGAGCCCGATCTCCACCAGCGACCCGAGGGTCCGCCGCAGCGCGGTGAGCAGCGGCGCCACCGACGGCTCGTCCAGGCCGCGGACCCACGCGTCCAGGTCGCTGATCTGCATCGCGCAGGCGTCCGCGATCGAGATCCCCTCGATCTTCGAGGAGCGCGCCGCCTCCGTGAGCCGGGTGCCGTCGCAGTCGGGGCACACGGTGGTCGTCGTCGCCCGCTCCACGAACGCCCGGATGTGCGGCTGCAGCGCGTCGGCGTCCTTGGACAGCATCGACTTCTGGATCTTCGGGATCAGCCCCTCGTAGGTCAGGTTGATCCCGTCGACCTTGATCTTGGTCGGCTCCTTGTGGAGCAGGTCGTCCAGTTCCCGCTTGGTGTACTTGCGGATCGGCTTGTCCGGGTCGAAGAACCCGCAGCCGCGGAAGATCCGGCCGAACCAGCCGTCCATGCTGTAGCCGGGGATCGTGAGCGCGCCCTCGTTCAGCGACCTGGAGTCGTCGTACAGCTCGCCGAGGTCGATGTCGGAGACCGACCCCCGGCCCTCGCAGCGCGGGCACATGCCGCCGGTGATGCTGAACGCGCGCCGCTCCTTCACCGTCCTGCCGCCGCGCTCCACCGTGACCGCGCCCGCCCCGCTGATCGAGCCGACGTTGAACGAGAACGCCTTCGGCGAGCCGATGTGCGGCCGGCCGAGCCGGCTGAACAGGATCCGCAGCATCGCGTTGGCGTCGGTGGCGGTGCCGACCGTGGACCGCGGGTCGGCGCCCATCCGCTGCTGGTCGACGATGATCGCCGTGGTCAGCCCGTCGAGGACGTCCACCTCGGGCCGCGCCTGCGCCGGCATGAACCCCTGCACGAACGCGCTGTACGTCTCGTTGATCATCCGCTGCGACTCGGCGGCGATCGTGTTGAACACCAGCGAGGTCTTCCCCGACCCGGACACCCCGGTGAACACCGTCAGCCGGCGCTTCGGGATCTCGATGCTGACGTCCTTGAGGTTGTTCTCGCGGGCGCCGTGCACGCGGATCAGGTCGTGGGTGTCGGCGACGTGCGGCACGTCCGTCCTGGTGGTCATGCTCATCCTGCCTCGGTCGGTGGGCGGTCTCCGTCCGGCGTCCCCCGGCTCGGACCGACAGTATGTCCGGTTCGCCGGAGCCCCGGCCGGGTTCCGGCCGGGGCGCGGCGGATCACCGGTCCTGGACCAGTCCGAGGACGTTGCCGTCGGGGTCGGTGAACGTGGCCACCAGGCGCCCGCCGCCGACGTCGTGGGCGGCCTCCTTCAGCTTCGCGCCCGCGGCCGTCACCTCGGCCAGCTTCGCCTCGATGTCCGCCACGTGCCAGTAGGCCACCGGCGAGGCCATGTCCTGCTGCCCGCCGGCCGGCACCAGCCCGATGTGCTGCCCCTCGGCATCGAAACCGACGTAGTAGGACGAGTCGGCCGTCGGCTCGACGCCGAGCAGCGCCGCGTACACCGCCTTGGCCGCCTCCAGGTCGGTCACCGGGTGCAGCACGGTCTTGATCCCCTGCGTGGAAGTCATGATCACTCCTGGGTTCGCCTTCCGGGCGCGGAGCCCGGCCATGCCGACGACGCTATGCGCGGCCCGGTCACCTGCGCTTCTTGATTCCTGACCGGTCTGGTCACCTGCCGCGCGCGGAACGATCGGGCAAAGTTCTGGAAAGCGCCGGATAGCGCCTCCCTGCCGGAACACACCCCCGGATGGACGGAAGAGCGGGGGCGTGGACATGTCCGACGAACGGGTCATCGATCCGCACGGCGCGTACACCTGGGACGGCTGGGGCACCTGCCTGTCCTGGTGGGCGAACACCGAACTGGGCACCCGCGACGACCTGGCCGCCGCCCTGTTCGGCCTGGACACGGTCGAGGTCGGGGCCGCCGAACTTCCCGGCCTGGGCCTGAACATCGTGCGCTACAACCTGGGCGCCTGCACCTGGACGCCCGAATCCGCGATGGTCGAGTCGCCCGCCATCGTCCGCCGCAAGCAGATCGAGACGTTCTACGACGGTGCCGCATGGAACTGGTCCGCCGACGCCCACCAGCGGACCATGCTGGCGAAGGCCCGCGACGCGGGCGCCGACGTCTTCGAGATGTTCTCGGTGTCACCGCCGTGGTGGATGACGGTCAACGGCAATCCCTCCGGCGCCGAGCAGGGCGCCCAGGACAACCTGGAATTCCAGTACCAGCAAGCCTTCGCGCGCTTCATCGCCGCCGTCACCAGACGGGCCCGCGACGAATGGGGAATCCGCTTCGCCTCCGTCGAGCCGTTCAACGAGCCGTCACTGAACGCCTGGCACGCACGCCAGAACCAGGAGGGCTGCCATTTCACCCTCGGCGCACAGGAGGCGGTCATCGAGTACCTGCGCCGCGCGCTGGACGAGCACGGCCTGCACGACGTGCTGATCGCCGCGTCCGACGAATGCCATTACACCGACGCGGCGGACACCTGGCAGAAGCTCACCGAAAGCACCAGACGGCTCATCGACCGCGTCAACGTGCACGCCTACGAACGCGACGAGGACTGCCGCAGCCGCACCAGACTCCGCAAAACCCTCGGCGATACACCGGTATGGCAATCGGAGTACTCCGAAGGCGAGCCCGACGGAATGTCGATGGCACTGAGCATCAGCCGCGACCTTCGCCACCTCCGGCCTCGCGCATGGGTCTGCTGGCAGCCGGTTGAAGCGCTCGATTGGGGCCTGCTGGACGGCGTGTACGACGACCAGACCCCGAACCCGACCGGCGGAGCCAAAGGCACGCTCGAAGGCCGGGTCGGCGGCGTCAACACCAAGTACCACGTCCTCGCCCAGTACACCCGCCACATCAGACCAGGGGCACGAATCCTCGACTCCGGCCACACGAACACCGTCGCCGCCCACGACACAAAGACCCGCCGCCTAACCCTGGTAACCGCCAACAACGGCCCCCAACAAACCATCACCTACAACCTCAGAAACCTGACCGAAAGCACGACCACCGCCCACACCTGGGTCACCGACACCTCGGGCACCCGCCGATACACCCGCGAACCCGACACCCAGGTCCACGCCGGAATCCTCACCGTCCTCCACCCCCCAAACACGGTCACAACCCTGGAACTCAACAACATCACCCCCTAACCACCGCCCCCAACCGCGCGCGCATCAATGCGATCTCGCGTGTGAGAGAGTGGTTCATGCCCTTGAGCGCGTATGAACTCAGGACTTCGGTCGCCGTGTCCGACATACAACAGGCGGTCGCGTTCTACGAAGGCAAGCTGGGCCTGGAGGCGCTGTGGTCCGGCCCCAGTGCCCACATCGCCGGTGGCAGCCGCATCTACGGTTCCGGTGGCGGGCCGGCGCTGAACGTGTACCAATCGGGCACCGCCGGAAAGAGCCCGGCGACACTGGCGACGTGGTACGTGGACGACATCGACCAGATCGTTGACGAGCTGACCTCGTCCGGCGTCGAGTTCGTCCGTTATGACCAGTATGAACACGATGCCAAAGGGATCACCGCGCGAGCCGGCGGCGGACGTATCGCCTGGTTCCAGGACCCGGACGGCAACACCTTCGCCATCGAAGCCGACGTCTGACCGGCTGTCACTTCTCGTCGAAGAGGTGCGTTCGGTGGGCCCATGCGGCGGCTTCCAGGCGGGTCGACACCGTGAGCTTGGCCAGGATGTTCGAGACGTGGACGCCGGCGGTCTTGGCGGAAATGAACAGGTGCTCGCCGATCTGGCGGTTGCTCAGGCCGGCCGTCAGGAGTTCCAGTACTTCGAGTTCGCGGTTGGTGAGCCCGGCGGGAGTCGCGTGCTGCGGGACGGGCGCGTCCACGAGCACGCGGGACCGCTTGGCCAGCTTCTCGATCTCCGTGCGGAGCGGGCCCGCCCCGAGGTCGGTCGCGATCGACGCGGCTTCGGTCAGGAGGACGGCCGCCTGGCCTCTGTCCTGGGCGGACAACGCGGCGCGTGCGGCGCGAAGCAGCGTCTCGGCCAGGGCGTAGGGCTGCTCTAGATCGCGCCACGCCGCGATCGCCCGGGGCCACGCGTCGATGCCCTCCTGACCCGTCTCGGCCTCGAACGTCACCTTGTAGGCCTGCTGGAGTCTGCCGGTGGCCGTGAGCTTCGTGCTCCAGGCGATCAGCCGCTCGATCAGGCCCTCGGCCTGCCGGTGGTCGCTCAGGCTCTGTGCGGCGGCGAGCAGCAGGGGCCAGCCGTAGCGGGGGCTGACCAGCAGATCGTGATCGCTGAGGACGTGGTCGATGACCGCGGCCACGGCACCGGCGTCCTGTTTGACCTGGGCCAGCCGGCAGTCCAGCAGGTCGGGCTCCAGGCACGACTCCTCGCCGCGGTTGTTGCCGCGCAGGGCGGCCCTGGCCTGCTCGGCCGCCCTCTCCGCCTGGCCGACGTCCCCTCGCCTGAGGTCGACGGTCGCCTGGATGATCCTTAAGTACGCCTGGTAGAGCGGCGGCGGCGCCAGGCCCAGCGCGTCCCGGTTGACCTCGCCGGCCGCGGGCCAGTCGCCGAGCGAGAGCAGCGACTCGGAGAGGTTCGGCGCCAGGAGCGTGCCGCGGGTGCGGGCCAGTCCCAGGCCGTCGGCGAGGGCCATGCCCTGCCGCGCGACCTGCGCCGCCCGCGCATGCTCGCCGGCGGCCTCCAGGGCGTCCGACTCGGTGATCGCCACGAGCAGCCGGGTGTCGTCCGCGCCGGCGTCGCGGGCGGCCGCGCCGGCCTGCCCGAACAGGTCGGTCGCCGCCGGCAGGTCCGCGTTCGCGGCGGCCAGCGCGGCGAGCGTGACGAGCGCCTTCGCCTGGACGACGCGATCGCGCGTCCGGCGTCCGATCTCCAGCGCCTCCTCGGCGGACGCGCGGGCCGCCGCGAGCCGGCGGTGGTTGCGCTGCGAGGTCGCCAGCTCGGCCAGCACCCGTCCGCGCACCGCCGACGCCGGGGCGGCCGGCAGGGACCGGGCCGCTTCCAGCAGGTCGGGCAGCGGATCCTGGCCGTCGCGGTCGCGCATCGCCGCCCGCGTCACGAGCAGCGCGGCGGCCCGCTCGGGGTCCGGCGACTCGCCGAGCGCGGCGGTCGCCACGGCGATCCCGGCGTCCAACTCGCCGGCGTTCAGACAGGCTTCGGCGGTCATCTCCATGACCGTGAGCCGGTCGGCGCCGATCCGGTCCGGCAGGTCCGGCAGCCGGTCCCAGAGCCGGAGGACGCGATCGAGCATGCGGTGGCGCTCCGCGTGCGCGTACGCCCGGCGCGCCGATTCGGCGGCCTGCCAGGCGGCCTCGGCGGCGCGGGCGTCCTCGCCGGCCGCGTACCAGTGCACGGCGATCTCGACGGGTGCGCGGTCGGCCGGGACCAGCCGCCGGTCGGCGCTGATCGCCTCGGCGCAGCGCCGGTGCAGCCGGACGCGTTCACCGGGCAGCAGCCCGTCGTGGACGGCCTCGCGGATCAGGTCGCGGCGGAAGGCGTACCCGCCGTCGACCACCTCCAGGAGCCGGCGGCGGACGAGCGGCCGGAGCGCGTCCTCGAACTCGAGATCGTCCATCCCGACGAGCGCCGCCAGCAGGCCGTGCGCCACCGGGCTGGCGGCGACCGCGGCCGCGTGCACGACCCGCCGGCTGGGCTCGGGCAGCCGCTCGACGTCGGTCAGCAGCAGATCGCGCAACGACCGGGCGGGCGCGTCGCCGGCGGCCACCAGCGCTTCGACGAAGAGCGGATTGCCCTCGCTGCGCCGGAAGATCCGCTCCACCCGCGGCTCGCCGGGGTCGTGCCCGAGCAGTGCGGCGACCTGCTGCGCCACCGCGTCGCGGTCCAACCCGGTCAGCGCGATCCGGCGCACGTTCTCGCCGCGGGCCACCAGCGGACGCAGCGGATGCGTCGCGACGATCTCGTCCGGCCGGTACGTCCCGACCAGGAGCAGACCCGGCCCGCTGAGGTTCTGCGCCAGAAAGGACAGCAACTCGCCCGTGGACCGGTCGGCCCAATGCAGGTCCTCCAGAGCCACGACCAGCGGACGGTCGGCTGCGGACCCTTCCAACAACAGGAGAGCCTCTTCGAACAGCCGGGCGCGGCCGAGGTCCCGGTCCGGGTCGCCGTCGTCCTCGCCCAGCTCCGGTAACAGCCGGGCCAGCCCGCGCCGTCCGCCGCCGGGCAGCAGGCCCGCGGCCACCGGGACGCCCATCGCCCGCACCAACCTGCGGAGAGCCGTGACGAAGGCCCCGAACGGCGGCCCGTCGGTGCCGAGATCGGTGCACCCGCCCGCCACCGTCCGCGCGGACGCGCCGAGTCCGGACGCGAACTCCCGGACCAGCCTGGTCTTGCCCATGCCGGCCTCGCCGCCGACGAGCACCACCGTCGCCTCCCGCGCGGCATCGCCGTGCGCGGCCAGCAGCGCCGCGCGTTCCCGTTCCCGGCCCACCAGAACCGGGCTCACCGAACGGCTCGCCATCGCCACAGAGTAGCCCGCGCACCGGAATCTAAAGAGGCGCCAACGCCCCGACTAAGGCATCAGCCCAATGTGCCCGGCCACCATGCCGGACACCCTGGAAGGGCACTCCACCGAAAGGAACCCGCCATGCGCATCCGTACCCACATCGCCGTCAGCGTCGACGGCTTCATCGCGTCGCCCGACGGACTGCCCACCATCCTGACCGCACCGGACTTCGAATCCGGTCTCTCGCACGGCCACCCCGAATTCATCGCCGACTGCGGCGCGGTCCTCATGGGCCGCAACACCTTCGCGCCGGCGGTCGGCTCACCCCACTGGCCGTGGCCGAACCTGCGGGTCTTCGTCCTGACCGGCCGTCCGCTCCCGGAAGGGACGCCCGACGGGGTCGTGTCCGCCGCCGAACCGGCCGAACTGCTCCGCCTCATGCGCGACGCGGACTTCACCGGCGACGTCCATCTGGTCGGGGGCCAGCAGACCATTCAGGCCTTCCGCGACATCGACGCCCTCGACGAACTCGGCGTCGTCGTCATGCCGATCCTGCTGGGTGACGGCCTCCGCCTGACCCCGCCCAAGACCTCCGCCACCCCCCTCCAACTCACCGCCACCCGCACCTTCCCGGACGGCTCCGTCGAACACGTCTACACCCCGTCCCACAACCAAAACTGATCAAGAATCAGCCGCCTAACCGATGCCACCGTGACTGTGCGTCACTTGCCGGCCGGCGCGTACACCAGTTCGAGAATTCCAGACGGGAAGGCCGTGCTTTTCACCAAGCGCAGGTTCAGGGGCTGATCCAGCTCGGGGAACAGCGGCGCGCCCTTACCGGTGGCGGCGGGAAGCACCCACAGCCGGTACTCGTCGACCACGCCGAGCCTGATGAGGGAGTGCATGAACTCGGTGCCGCCGGCGGCGACGAGATCCTTGCCGGGCTCGGCCTTGAGCTTGGCGATCTCCTCCGCCGTGTCACCGCCGGCGATCCAGGTCTCGGGCCAGTCGTCCGCGGTTTCAAGGGTGCGGGAGAACACGACCTTGGGAATCTCGTTCATGGCTCTGGCGGACGGGTGGTCGGAGCCGGCCCAGTATCCGGCCTCCCACAGCCGGCTGACGAAGTACTCCTCCTGCTGGGGGTCGTCAATGCCCACCATGACGTCCCAGATTCCGTGCGTGAAATAGGCGACACGACGACGGCGTTGCCACGACGGCGCCCTTTAAGGAGCCTCCGGCGGGGACGCGATCGCGCGATGACCCCCGAGCGGTTTCACGGATCAAGGAGTTCGTTGATGGTCAGTGTGAGTATGGAGACTGCGGAACAAACAGAAGAGCGGCTACGCCGTGTGATCGCTCGGGCTGAACTGGTCGTGCACGACGGCGTCTGGTGTTTCGAGGAATCTCCGGCCGATCAGCCGCCGGCACTCACTCCCGAGACGCTTGCAGTCGTTCGGGACCAGGAGAGTTGGAGTCGCCTGGTCCCGCTCACCCAGCAGGATGACGCTATCGAACGCTTTGGAATCTTCTCCTTTCACTTCATCGACCAGGTGGACAACAGCGGTTTCGTCGGCTGGCTGGCCACCCGCCTCAAAGCTGAACTGGGGACCGGCGTATTCGTTGTCTGCGGCAGCAACCGCGCCCGCGGCGGCATCTATGACTACTGGGGTTGTCCCATCGACCTGCTGGCCCAGGCCGTCACGGTCGTCGAGACGCTACGAGCCCGAGGCCGTGACAGTGAGGCGGACGGCGCCTAGTGCCAGACCTGCGCCGGTAGCGGTATCGAAACCCCGACGCTGAAGGACGCGCAGCCGCTCCAGCGGGTCGGGAAAGCGCTGTGGCCCCAAGACCGATGACTCGGACGCTGCGGGAGCACAAGCGAGATCGGCGACCGAACAAGCGGACACTACGGCCTCGTCTTCCCTCCCCACGCGGCACCCGGACAACCTCGGCCGCTCCTGGGCCGACGTGGAGTCGATGCGCTTCCACGGCATGCGGCACGTCCCTGCGCCCTGCTGGACCTCGTGATGCCGTCAAACGAGTACAACTGCCCTCCGCGCCGCCCGGCCTGCTCTCTGCCTTGGTCGACGTGAAGCTCGAACGCGCGGTGTTGGTCAGACCGTGACGACGATCTTCTTTCCGGCGTCGAGCCCCTTCTCGAGGTGGCGGTGTGCCTCGACGATGTCGTCAAGGTCGAACACCTTGCCGATGGCGGGCCGCAGTGCGCCGAGGCGTACACCGGCGTTCATGAAGGCCGCCATGCGCTTCACCACCACGGGGTCGAGGGTGTGCTCGAAGCTCCGGTAGCCGAAGATCGTGAGCGGCGTGCCTCCCGGGAAGGAAGTGGGGCGAGGGTCCAGGAAGCCCGCGGCGACCAGCGTTCCGCCGGGGCGGGCCGCCTTCAGAAGATCCTGCTGGCCGGGGCCCATGACGAGGTCCAGGACGATGTCGGCGCCGGTCCCGCCGGTGTGTTGGCGGACGGCTTCGACGACGTCCACGTGGTCGGTCGCGATTACCGCGGCGGCACCGGCGGCGATCAAGTCGTCCTTCTTCGCGGTGTGCCGGGTGACGGCGATGGGGACGGCGCCGATCTGATTGGCGATCTGCATCGCCGCCCGGCCGACGCCGCCGGACGCCGCGGTGATGAGGACGTGGTCGCCGGGACGCATCCGCGCCTTCTCGATGAGCGCGCCGTAGGCGGTGGAGTACGCGACCCAGATCGCCGCCGCCTCCGTGATTCCGAGCCCGGCGGGCCGGGCGACGACCCGGCTCGCGGGGACCGTGGTGTATTCGGCGTAGCTGCCGCTTACGCTCGCGTCCGGAATCGCCGCGAGAATGACCGGATCGCCGATCTGCAGGCCGGTGGCCTCGGGGCCCACCGCATCGATGACGCCGGTTCCTTCGACACCGAGGCGAGCGTGCGGCAGTGGGACGGGTGCGGGCGAAGTGCCGGAACGCATCAGCTGGTCGAGCGGGTTGACGGCGAACGCTTCGATCCTGACCCGTACCTCGCCGGCTGCGGGCTCGACGACCCGCTCCTCGACGACGTGCATGACTTCCGGCCCGCCGAACTCGTCGAACACAACGACTCGTGGCATGGTGACTCCTCCGCATCTTGTGCTGGATTCGTTGCTCACCGAAGACGTTACGGAGCCGTCGGTTACCTCCTGGTACCTTCGATATCCATGCAGAACACGGCTGGACCGACCTTCCTCGCCGACTGCCCCACACGACTGGCGGTCGAGATCCTCTCCGACAAATGGGCCGTCCTCGTCCTCTTCGGGCTCAGCCGCCAGCCTCGCAGGCACGGCGAGCTCGTCGACCTCATCGGCGGCGTCTCGCGCAAGGTCCTCACCCAGACGCTGCGCCGACTCCAGCAGTACGGTCTGGTCGAACGCCATGCCGAAGCGCCCCGACGGGTCGAGTACAGCCTCACCGACCTCGGCCAGACCCTCGTCGAACCCATCGAGGTCCTAACGAACTGGGCGAGGGACCATGGCGGAGCCATCGCCGACTTCCAGGAGGCGTCGGCAGCCGCTACTCCTGCCCGGGCCCGCCGGGCGAGTTGATCTAGAAGGAACCGAACCGCGGGCTCACAGTCGACCAGGCGCGGGATGGCGAGCCGTGCGCAGCTAGAGGTGGTCCAGACCCTTCAACGGCTCGCCGGCGAACTGCGGTTCGTCCCGCCCAAGACCCAACGACTCAACGCGAACCACCCCGCTGCCGGACCCGCGCGTCACGACGCTCTGCGAACACCGGGTGAAGCAGGACACCAACGGTCCGACACTTGGCCGCGCTGGCAGGATCACGGGCTCATCTTCCCGTCGAGCCTCGGCACTCCCATGAAGCCGGACAACCTCCGCGGTAACTGTGGCCACATCCGCGCCGCTACGGGCCTCGGCTCAACGCGACTTCACGACATGCGACACACCTGCGTCTAACTGCTCCTCGACCTCGGCGCCCCGCCGCACATCGTGCGAGAGGTGGTCGGGCAAAGCGATCTCGAGGTGACGATGACGATCTACGCGCACCCGTCCCTCGAGGACAAGCGGGCGGCGCTCGGGAAGTTGGAGGATGCACTCGGCTGAGCCTCGGTATCCCTTGACGGCCCCGCACGTGCGTCCGGGGCCGTCAAGCGTTTGAGAGGTGCAACGGGGCAGCTCTAGGGTCGGCCGATGCGCTACCTACCGATGTCCTTGACCCTAGGGGCGCTCCGCCGTGGGTGCGGCATAGAGCAACTCCTCGGCGGCTTTGAGGAAGACGGGCGCCGCGGAGTGAGGCACGCCGCAATCTCTCCGACGTCCAGCGGCCTCTGTTACGTCACGTGTACGGCTGTTGAAGACACGGTGGAACTCGATCGGCACGAGGGCCTTCTCTATCCGAGCGATGATGCCTTCTATCCGGAGGACGCCAACAGAGAGGGTGCCCGGCCGGTTGGCACTGCCCCGACACCAGAGAGGGCCATTGAGTTGGCCGAGCGGGAGTTGGGCGCTGATCCGCGCTTGTGGGTCAATCTGGGGATGCTGGGCTACGAGTACAGAGACTTCGTGGAGCGCGGCCGACCGCACGGCCCATGGCAGCCGACGTGAGTGGCCGTTGCTGTCACCGTTGCCGTCAAAAGGCCCGGAACCTGATCAGGTTCCGGGCCTTTTGGCTGGTCATTGAGGTGGGCAGGGGCGGGGTCGAACCGCCGACCTTCCGCTTTTCAGGTCACAGCGTCCAAGCGCTGTACTGACCTGCGAAAACCCAGGTCGCTCACGAGCGAGAAGCCGATAAGCGGATTGTGTTCCTCGCCAAGCTATCACGCTGTGCCACAGGAAGACCACCCAGAGCTTGCAGCGTACAAGCCTGCTGGTCTGGGCCCAGTTGCAGAGACCCCCAGCAGCGACCACCCGGCTGCAACTCCACCGAGTTCGGGCGGTGCCCGAGACGCGCCCGTGGCGGCCGCTGTGCGAGGCTGATCTCGTCAGAAGCTGTCGCCAACGGTGAGTCGTCGAGAGTCGCGCGCTCTCTTCCTCGACACACCTCAATCTGCTGGGTGAGCATCCGTCTTTCAGGAGTAGCAACCATCCCGCGGCTGCCCCGCTGGCCGAAGTCAGACGGTGCCTGACATACGCCCGTGGTGCCTTCTGGCGGCCGTCGTTGCCATCAACGTCGCCGTCACCGGTCGGCCAGTCGACCTCGCGCTTTCAACCTCCGGACGTGCCGCTCGTGCTGCCCGGCGTGGCGCCGCTGCGCGCGGTCGATGAGCAGCGTCCGCGGGTTGGCCGCCAGCTCGTACAACTCGACCTCGAACGGGTCGGCGTCGTACTCGATGAGACGAGCCAAGGTGTTTCGATCCTGCTCGACAGTGGCTCGCCGGCGGTGTTCCCGCCAGACAAGCTCGCTCGCCTCGGCCTCGGCCATGCTCCGACGATAAGGCCTCTTCTCGCCGTGACGACCCTCTGCTGTACGACCCGGTCAGTCATCCGACGACTCGTGGTGGCTGTCACCGGCCAGTGCTTGAAGGTCTCGCACTGACTCGGCCCCCAGGGGCAGACCATCCACGCCCAGATGCCTTCGCATCCTCGGCGAGACCGTCATCGGTGCCGTCCAGCCTTGGTGCACTGAGTGATCTGACTCGGAACGGGCGTAACCGGGTAGGTGGTGATCCCCTGTGCCCAGTTCATGAGCAGCCCTTCTGTCCCGTCGAGGTCGGTCATGACGAGGGAAACCGCTAGTCCCTGCTCGCTCCAGGTGTTCCAGATCGCCCACCCTTCGGGGCGCGGATCCACGTTGAGGCGCTGACATGCCGTCTCATAGTCGTCGTCCATACCGAACGGCATGGCCGCCGGCCTCAGCAGGACGACTCCTGCCAGGCGCATCCTCGGCCGGTCGGCCTCTTCATCCAGGCAACCGTCACCTTTGTAGTGGTAGTGCCGGAGAGCGCCAGCCAACTCCTTCACAGCCCTGCGGAGCGCGCTCGTGTCCCCGGACTCCTCGTCGCCGGCAAGCCATCCATCGCCGGCAGCCGCGTCGACCACAGCACGAGCGCGAGCCTCGACCTCTCGCAGATACTCGTATTCGCTCAGCTCAGGACGGGCCACGGCGTCAGTTTGGCACGGCACACTTGATCGGGAGGCCCGGTTTTCTCTGGCGCCGTCGACTCGAAGCATCTGGCTACAAGCAAGATCAGGACCGTCCAGGGCTATCCCCACGAGTCCCCTGACCAGCCCCGCGCCGTCCTGCACGTCCCCACCCGTCCAAGATCTCTGCTGTTAGCGCCACCCTTAGCACGCACGCTCGTCCCGGAGGGCACGCCCGCGCGAATGGCGAGACTGTGTGACAGACAGCTTCGCGCGGGCGTGCCCTCCGGCCCGCGGGCCCCCGCATCACTCCGCCAACCTCCTGAGGCTGACCACGGCCTTAGCGCCAAGAGCAGCGGGGCGCATTGATCTGAGACCACGATACGGAGGCTAGAATATTCGCCGTGGCGCGTCGACGGCGGAATATGAGTGACCCAAGATGGCTAACTTACGAAAAAAAGGTTGCCGAGCTACTCCAAAAACTGGATTCAAGATCTTTCGTTGAACATAATGGTAAGCAGGTTGGAGAAATTAGCCTCACTCCCAGGCAGTTGGATGTTGTTGCCACAGGAACTGTCGTAGGTCAACCAATCAAAATTGTGGGTGAATGCAAGTGCTACCGCACCAGGCCGGTGACCGTGGGTGGCATAGATGAATTTATTGGAAAGTTGCTGGATGTGGGCGCCGACCGCGGAATCTTGTTCTCGTATACGGGTTTCAGTGATGGTGCTTTTCTAAGGGCTGCCGGTGCAAGGGGGCCTAGTGTAGGGCTCATTGCACTAGGTGAAATCGAGATCGAGAACGGGGCTCCCTTGGCGCATTCAGCCTCCATGGCGCCAGACTCCTCGACAAAGCAAATAGTAATCACGGAAGATTACCGAGATTTTCTAGAGCAGGGAACCTTCCTCTATCAAGAGGAATTTTGACTGCTTGTCCCGGTGACTCGTCACGACGCCGGGAGAGCCGGCGGCCTGAGCGCCCGCTTCTCAGAAGTAGCAACCACTCTGCCGCCGCCCTGTCCACCGAGGTCAGATGGTGCCCGACGTGCGCCCGCGGTGCCGGTCGGTTGCCGTCGTTGCCGTCACGGTTGCCGTCAACGCTCCGGTCTGAAGCCTGTCCCGACCCACGGACACGGAGGGTTGGAGGGGGCTCTGTGCAGTCGTAGCGGCTCAAGACGGATGGCTCCTGAGGTCGTCCGAGCTTACGGAGCCGCTCCCGGGTGTATCTGACGGGGCCGTGCACACCGGTTTCCATGCCGACGACCTACCCGCTTGACCGTGAGCTGTGCTGAGACCGTTTCATTACGAGTCTCACGAGCAAGATCCACAATCGTCCAGACCGGTCCGCTGACCTGCTGGGCAGCCCCGTCAAACATCTCCGAGTTCCACCTTCGACCAGGCTTGTCCAAACCCGCCGTTAGCACTCTCGTAAGCAAGCCAGAGCGCCCCGCACCGATCGGGCCGGGGTGCTCGTTCACGCGAACGGCACACAAAGGTGTGACAGAGCGTCCCGCGCGAACGAGCACCCCGGTGTGCCGAGGGGACTGGGGCGGGAGGTTGCCGCTTCGGGCACGAGCGACCATTCTCCTCAAAACGGAAATTACCACCCACTCACTGCGTTTCCGGATGGACTGTTCCCAAACTTCTAACTTCCCACTTCCGAGTATGGGTTGATGTAGATTGAAGCGTCCTCGACTGCTTCGGTACAGGCTTGCGAGGCGTGAGTGGCACGCTTATTGCCATGCTCGGGAGGCCGAGGCAAGATCTGCAGCTATCCCCCTCGCGACCAGTGGTTGTCATGAATTCGCCTTCAAGGATTTCAGCGTGGGCAATATCTTCGTAGTCTTGATTGCCATCACTGTTACCAGCGTAGCCTTGCTCATACTCAGGCATATCGTCAAGCGGCGGCAAAATGCAGGCGACTCCACAACTTTCTGGCAATGGCTTGAACGAGCTAGTTGGGTGACCGGCTCCCTTGGAACTCTGCTGGCAATTCTAGTGCTGATCTCCGCTTCCGGCTCTAATAGTTCACCAGATTCTCCGACCGAAATTCCGTATCCTGCACAACGCTCGCAACCCGTCAACGCGGGTCGCGCTCCTTGGGATGCACCACAACTACGAGAAGACGAAGCGCCAAAAATATTAGTGCACGAGTGGCGAAGGGCGAATAATCGCGACGACTGTGCTCCGATTGCTCCTGCGCAGCTCGGCGCGGGGGCAGGCGCCCATGTTCGCCGCGCGACCTTCGATGGAGGATGGGGAATTACCTACGAAGACGCTAGGGGTGATTTCACCATTGCAGGCACCAGCGAACCTGCTTCAGGCGGAGTAGATCCTGCCGACCCATGGCGCTACCATGTTCGTTGGAATGACGGAAGTATCGTGGGTTACGGCACAGAAGGGGGCCAGTACGGCGGTGGACCAGACTCGACCACATATCTGGCCTATCTGGCCATCCCCGGCCAAGGCTGCCTTTACAACATCAGCACAAAGCTTGGCAAGGGGCATCTGGAGTACCTATTGACGCAGTTGAGAATTGTGAACGTCTCAGAGTAAGCTAGCGGATCGCACAAAATCCTCGCGTGGGTCGGTCCTATCTGCTGATAGCTTATCGACATGAGCCACGAAAGTCCGACGCGGGTGAACTCGTCGTATTCGGGCATACAGGTGGTCAGGCGCGGCGGGACAGGCCGCCCGCCCTGCACGCGCGCCGGCACGAGGAGGAAGATGACGGCGGCGCGGGCAGAAACGTTGGTACGCGTGACCCTAATGGCTGTCCGCGATGGCGGCAGAAACGATCAAGGTCCAAGTTTGGGGATCACATGTCTTGCCCTGGACCTTCTGCGGGAGCGGGTGGCGGGATTTGAACCCGCGCGGTCAGCTTGGGAATCAAACCGATGCGGGCAGTCATAACGGCTGAGTTGGCCTTCACGTACCGCAAGTGACCGCGACTACCCCCTCGATGCGAACCACCGGCACCCCGCACCTCTTCACTATCCGCCTCAGCCACAGCGTGCGCCGATGTGTGATCACGTAAGTCAGCGGGAGCCGTTGTTGCAGTACTTCTGTGCTGTACGACTCCCTTCAACCAGGGTGCTCATATGCTTCGTCCGAGGTCGTGCAGCACGCTGGCGAGGTTGCTGCGGCTGACCGCGGTGTGGGGGTGTTCAGGACCCAACACCCGCGTACTGGTCTCCAGTACCGCGCGGCCCTCGGCCTCGGCCTCCCTCAACCGCCCCAGGCCATGCAGCACGCTGGCGAGGTTGCTGCGGCTGATCAGAGTGTCGGGGTGTTCAGAACCCAGCACCCGCCTGCAGATTTCATACTCAGCGCGGCCCTCTGCCTCGGCCTCCTCCAACCGCCCGAGGCCATGCAGCACGCTGGCGAGGTTGCTGCGGCTGGTCAAGGTGTGAGGGTGTTCAGGGCCCAACACCCGCGTACTGGTCTTTAGTACCGCGCGGTGTTCGGCCTCGGCCTCCTCCAACCGCCCGAGGCCGCGCAACACGAGGGCGAGGGTGCTGCGGCTGGTCAAGGTGTCGGGGTGTTCAGGTCCATGTTGGTCGTGGTTGGCGGTCAGTGCTTGGCGTACAGCGGTCTCTGCCAGCCGGTAGCGGCCGTGGTCATATGCCGTGTCGGCGAGGTTCATTGTGTCGGCGGCGTCGGCGTGGGCCAAGGTCTGGATGATGGTGGGTTCGGGCACATGGTCGCCGGGAGGGGTGGTGCGTTGGACGCTGTCCACCAGGTAGTCGAACACCTCATACCGGTCGTCGGTGACGGCGTGCAGCAGGGCATTGCCCGATTCGCGGACCTGGGTCGCCCATTGCCAGGCTTGCTCTTCGGTCTCGGGACGCAGCCGGGCACCGCCGTACCGGTCGAGATAGTCGGCATGCAGTTGGGCGAGCAGTTCCCTAGGAAGTGGTGCGGTGAACCCGGCCCGGCGCACGTCCACGGCGGCAGCCACAAGCGCGGCGGCGCGAGGATGCCCGCCACGGATCCGCGCCCGCTCCCACTCCTGAAGCAGTTGGGGCCCACAGGCCAAGTACTCGGCGATCCCATAGCTGTCGGCATGCTCAAGTGCATCGGCGACCCGAGAGTCCTCCACCGCAAGGTCTCGGGCGCGCTCCCGCTCGGCCTCGCTGAATCGGTGTTCCACGAAGATCCGGTGGGCCTGTTCCAAGACTGCGCGGCTGTCGCGCTGCGCCTGCCGCCCCTCGGCATCGTCGCCGCCGGCGGTCAGGCGGTCCTCTTCGGCGGCCCGCAGCGTGGCCACGATCACCCTGTGGTGCTCATCCCCGGCCAACACCTCGGCGACCTGCCTGCGGGTCAGACCACCGGCCCCCAAGTAGTCGTGGATGTCATTGAGCCACAGCACACACCGGCGAATCGTGGCGGCCCTACGCACCGCCGCCGCCACCCCATCCCGGTTCTCCGGCACGATCAGCGTGTGGTCGGGCAACATCGCCCGTACCGCCTCGAACGCCGCCCGCGTCTTACCCGCCGCCGAATCCCCGACCAGCAGCACAAACCCGCCGCTGCCAAGTTCCCGGCGAAGCTCGGCGTCGATGTCACGCAGCACGTACACCGGCACCCGGTCCCCGCTCCGTCCCGGCTCCCCAGAACCTGCCGAGAGGGTGGTCTCCCTACGCCGCGCGGGATGGACCCCTATCGTGATCGGGTCGATGATGTCCCGCACGCGAGGGAGTTTGCCGCCAGGGGTGAACGTTCCCTTGATCAATTCCTGGTCGAGGGTCTGGCGGTCCTGCATGTCCTTCTCGAACCGCGTCTTCCAGACTCCCGCGAACAACGTCGCAAGCGGGACCAGCACCGCAGCGGCGGTCAGCAACCGCCAGTCCTTCACCCCCGCCGCAGCCAACACCCCCGGCGCAGCCACCAGCAACGCCGCCGCACTCGCCAAGAACCCCGTCCCGACAGCCCGGTTCCCGCCCACACCTCACCACCCGTCCCGAGCCGACTCCGTTGACGGCAGGCTTACACGCACCCCATCCCGAAACAGCCCCAGATGGCTCAATGTGACCTCACCTGGCCGCACCGCCGTCTAACCCGCACGGTCGCGTCTCGCCTCGGAGTGCTCATCCGCGCGAACGGTGAGACGGTGCGACAGACCGATTCGCGCGGGCGTGCCCTCCGGTTCGCGGGGGGCTGGGGGCTGCGAAGCCAATGCAGTTGCTTTAGGGAGGTGCCTGGGTCTTGGCAGGGCGTGGGGTGTCGTTGAACGCGCGGCCTGCTTCGCGCCGGGGTTTGCTCTTGACGGTCTGGCTGTGGGCCCAGCGGCCTGGGGCGACGTGGCGGTGGCCTGCGCGGGTGCGCAGTACTGGCCATCTGCTGGGCTTCTTGATCGCTCGGTGGTTGTGCCGGCCGGTCCGGGGAGGCGGGAGGCGCCTGCGTGCCTCGTGCAGTGCCTCGGCGAGGGCATGGGTGAGTTCGCTGCCGGTGGTTGCGACCTGGGAGAAGATGCTTCTGCGGATGATGCGGACGCAGGTCAGGTAGGAGATCCTGTCGGTGTCGACGACCGGACCGGCGCTGACGGCGGCCGCATGGGCGAGGCGGCGGATCGCGTGATGGACGGCGAGGAAGGCCCAGAGTTCCTGGCGGGGCTCCTTCGGGTGTGCGTGAGCGTAGCGGTCCTGATGGGCCGAGATGGTTCTTCAGCTCGTCGAAGGCCAGCTCGATCTCCCAACGCTGCCGGTAGAGCGCTACCAGTTTCTCGGCGGGGTAGGCATGGTGGTCGGTCAGGGCCGTGCCCAGATGGATGACCTTGTCGCCGGCGGCGTAGCTGATCACGCGGAAGATGATCTGTGCGGGTGGCGTCCGGCCTTGCTCTCTGGCGCGCCGCCGGACCCTCTTGCTGCATGTCGAGGTGGACAGGACCGATCCGTCGGCGAGTTCTTCCAGTGCGGTGCCCAGGTGGTTGGACTGCAATCTGACCAGCAGTTCGGCCTCCGTCGCGGTGAAGACGTCAACGACCTCGGCTGACCAGAATCCCCGATCGGCGATCACCAGGTCGCCGGCACCCGTGGCGGGTGTCAGGGCAAGCGCCAGACTCCGTTCCCCGTCCCGGTAGCCGCCCATCGCGGTGTCCAGCACCCCATGTGTGCCGATCTCTGACAGCACCACAGCCCTGATCTGCGGAAACCCGAACGGGACACCCCTGGAGGAGGGCCCTCGAAACTCTCGCCAAGATCCTCGACTGGGCGAGAGCCTTCAACGGGCCTGGCCTGCTGGACCTGGCGTCCTGGGAGGACACTCCGAAACCGCTCGACACCGAAGCCGTGGCCCGAATGATTCGCGCCTACATCGCGGCGGGCGGAAGCGAGCATGCTGCCTCAGAGCGCGGGGGATTGCCTGCTGAGGAGTGGGCCGGCGGCTGGCACCGCGTCTGGATCTGCGAGTGGTACCTCCAGCAATGCGTCCGCTGGATGCCCGATCCTGCAAACGACGCGGCGACTCAGCACACGGTCTTGAGGCACCTGACGGAGGCAGTGCGATGCCTGACGCAGTGAGCAACGTCCATTCGTCCACACGGCTCGCTCTCCCCGAGGGAGGCGCCGCGGACATCGACCTGAAGATGGTTCCGCTCGTCCAGGCGCTCTGGGCGATGGGACTGCGCACGGCCGGGTGCTGCCAGGACCTCGGCGAGTCCACGGCTCTCAGCGGTGACAGTGCCGGACGCGAACGCTTCGGCCAGTACTACCGAGACCAGGCCTGGCTGAAGATGCCCGTCGAAGACGGCCGAATCATGCTCGCGCACCTCGCCGAGCACCCCCGGTTCCGTGATCGCTTCAACCGCTGGACCCGCCCGGACGCCTGGGAGAGCTACGTGTACCTGCTCGCGGACGGCAACGACGTCCAACTCTCCGCCTGGGCCCAAATCCACTTACCCAACGACCAGCTCGACGAGGCGACCACCACCCTCGCCAACCTTCTGTGAACAGTCGACGCGATCCAGGCCAGCCCTCCAACTTGAAGGCGCCGTCACGCCGCCTGTCCTTCATGAGAAGGCCAGCGAGCTCGAATCGGCCGGAAGGCCGTCAGTGATGGAACCGCGCCCGGTTCCATCGCATAAGAGGTGCGTTATCCATTTCTTGCCCCGCCTGGGGTTGGCGGTGCTGCCTGCACGACTGTAGGGGGCACCTGATGCCCGCCCACCGCAGGCTGCACGGGGCAAGATATGGATATCGTGCCATTTTTGTGGCCGGACCGAGCGCGGTCCGTTGGTGTGGGATGGGGATCGGGCGCGATCCCGGACGCGATGGCGTCCGCAGTTGGGAAACCAGCTCGTGTCGACGGCAAGACACGGGGGAGCTGCCGGCCCCTGGAGCTGGCGTCCATCACAGTCGGTGGGAAACCGAGGCATCGCAGCGTCCCTCTTCAGACATCGCAGACCACGTTGCGCAGTACGGAAGGAGGCCGACTTCTCCGCCGCCGCTTCGTCTGGTGTCCAGACGGCCGTCCGTTCGCGCGGACGATGTCGGCCGATGAGCGGACGGCGTCGGCCGATGAGCGGACGGCGTCGGCCGAAGCGCGGACATCTCGTCCGCCGCGCGGCGGAAGAGCGGACGGAGCCCGGTCAGCTCGGGGACGGCTCGTACGCCGCCCGATAGATCGGGCAGACGATGCAACAAAGGGCATATCGGATAGGCGTGATTCGGTGGCAACTGCAACACGCCTTGATGCTGCGACGATTGACTATCACTACGATGCAATGCATCGTCGATGAGTTGGCCTGAAAGTAATGGCATTTCCGTCAAACTAGATCGAAGCGACGCAAATGCGTTACTGGCTGATGAAGAGAAGCGTATCCGGCAGGAAGGGCGATGATCTGAGTATCAGCTACCTGGAGTAGGGGGACTGTGGCGGGGATCGACAAGCGGATCGCTGTGCTTGTGTCCTGGAGCAAGACCGGGGACCGGAAGCAGCGCACGAAGCCGGGGCGGGACGCGTTCGTGGCCCGGTTCGAGCGAGAGGTTGACCCGGAGGGCGTGCTTCCGGTGGAGGAGCGACGGCGGCGGGCCGAGTTGGCCAAGCGGGCCTACATGCTGCGACTGGCGAAGCGGTCGGCGCAGGTGAGGAAGAAGGGCTGACCTACAGCGAAGCCCCGGCGCGTGCCGCGCCGGGGCTTCGTCGTGACGTTGGTCAGTCCTCCATGATGCGGTCGTAGGTACGGCGGGCTCGGGTGCCGGCGGCGCTGCGGCCGTAGCGGCGGAGCATCTGGGGTGATGACCAGCCGTTGAGTTCCATGAGGTCGCCTTCGGCTCCGCCCTTGTCGAGCCAGGTCTGGGAGAAGTGGTGGCGGAACTTGTGCGGGTGGACGGCGACGCCGCATTCCTCGCCGCTGCGGACGACCATCTGGTAGATGCCGTTGGCCGTCATCGGTGGACGGTTGTTGGTGCCCAGCCACAGGTGCCTGCTGGAGGCGTAGGTGTGCTTGGCGCGGACCCGGATGTAGCGGTCGATGGCTCGGGCGGACGGGTGCCCGAAGCGGACGATGCGCTGCTTGTTGCCTTTGCCGGTGACGAGGAGTTCGCGGCGCATCAGGTCCAGGTCGCCGCGGTCGGGGTCGTCGGCGTCGTAGATGATGCCGGCGAGTTCGGACAGCCGCAGGCCGGTCGCCTTGAACAGCGACAGGATGGCGAAGTCGCGGCGCTGGGTGAAGGTCTTCCCTTCGCAGTGCTTGAGGAGCTTGGTGAGTTCGTCGTCGGTGAAGACCGGGACGACCTTCTCACCAACGGCGGGCGGACGGAGCTTCGCCATGGGGTTGGGCAGTTCTTCGTCGGTGGACCACCACTTGAAGAACTGCTGCAGCGCCCGGTACTGGTTGTTGGCCGTAGCTGTCGGAGTAGGTGTTGAGCAGCCAGACCGTCCAGGCGCGGACGTCGTCGGTGGTGACGTCGTCCCAGTCGGTGTGGTCGGTGTTGCGTCGAAGATGCTCGGCCGCGAACCACTGCGCCGCTTCGGCGTAGGTGCGGACGGTCTTCGGGGACTTCCCCTCGGCGTTGAGATGCAGGGTGAACGAGTTGATCGCGGGCTGGAAGGCGCCTGCTCGGAGATCCTTCGGACGCCGCGTACGCGCGGTACCCATGGGAGTGAGAGTTTTCCTCTGTTCAAGCGGTGTACACCGGAAGTGATCAATCCGTTACCGGTGTTTCCGCTGGTCAGAGAACCAAGGTGGGCAGGGGCGGGGTCGAACCGCCGACCTTCCGCTTTTCAGTGAACGACGCTTCGACCCACGCACACCCCGCGTGACCTCCTAGAACGCTGCTGGCAGGCGACGGGCAGACTGCGACTTGCGCATAAGTTCCGCACGATCAAGCGGGAACGCCCCTCTGCCGAGATCGCCAACCGGTCCCTTCCCCCGCAGCCTCGCCGAGGTCCGATCGGCGCTCAGGAGACAACTCAGGGGCCCGGATCCTGCGGTTGATCGCGCCACGCCCCCGAGCCGGCTGCATCCTCGGCGGGAGGAGTACGGGACGCGGGGGCTCCCGCCGCAGAATCCGCAGAATCCGCATAAACCCTCAGATGCAACAGTATGGCGTTGGTGCGCGGTTCAGCGGACCACGCACTGCCGTCGTGCACAGACGATGACGTTGGTAGATGCGTGGGTGCCACTGGAGGTCAACGCATTACGCGGATTTCTGCGGCTTTCCGCTACCACCTCGACGCTCGCGTCTCGGTGGCCCGCGACCGGTAGGTGTCCGCGAGGCCGTGAGAGTGTCGCAGAACGCCTCGCAGCCTTGCCGACCAGCACGCGTTCATACAGGTCACGGGATTGCGTGGATTTCTGCGGTAATACGCGGTCCGCGGCGCCGAGGGGCAGCAACCCGGATGGCCACGAACCCGGGGGGGTCTGCGGATTCTGCGGATTCTGCGGCGGCGCCGGGCGGGCAGACCCTAACAATCACGGAGATCGGTGCGCAGCCCCCCGCCTAGCGTGGGGCGCCGCGAACGCCGCCATGACGGTGTCGTTGAGGCAGTCGCCTGAGCACATGTCGGCGATCTACTTGGGCTCATCCCTCGGCGATGCGGTCTTTGGAGACGTTGAGCCAGGCCACGTGCATGCGTTCGGTTTCCTCAATGACCCTGTCCCACGTCCTGAAGGAGAGGCGGACATCAGTCGAGCTTTCAAGACTGCGCCTCAAGCCATCTGCCTGGGCCGTGTACGCCTGGGTAATCATCAGACCGCGAACGGCAGGATGCTCCGTGCTTCTTTGGTAATGCTCCCTGACTGCGAGCACGTAGAGATGGAACTTCGTCACCTCCTCAGGCGTTACCTTCCGCTCCTTGCCTCTCGCATCAGTTCCTCTCTTGATTTCAACCACGATGACCTCGTCCAGCCTTGCTGGCGGATGAGGAGCGAGGGCGAAAATGAAGTCAAGGCGGAGCCCGTCCTCACCTTCCTCTGGGTCAAAGGCAACGCCCAGTGTGGAGACATCGACCTCGTCGGCGATAATGTTCCATCTTGGATCCAGCAGCCATGGATCGGATATTACGATCTTGTGGATCTCCGGCACCTCACGCGCGCCGTTTTTGATGGCCTCTTTCAGTTTTCTGATCGTTGCAAGGCGCGCCTCAATTATACTCATCACTCGCCTGGCGTCTATGAGACCGAAGTCATGCACAATTTGCCAGACGCGCTCCTGGAAGGCGTCGTCTTGTTCTTCGATTTCCTCCATTAGTTCTCGCACAGCCTTCTCGGACTGCGCATTGACGACCGATTTCATGGTGTCAGCAATGCCGCGTTCGTCTATCTCGGGTATCTTAGATACGGTTCGCGCGACATTGAGAAGCCGTCTCTGCTCTGTCTTCGTATAGGGCTTTAGGATCTCCTTTACCTCGTCATCTACCTGTACCTTTCCATACGTCGACTCTCGGCGCAGCGTGTTGCGCTCCTTTAGAGCCCAGCGAAGACGTTTACGGCCCCAGTCAAGGAAAAATTGGAGCCTCTCATCCTCCAGCTGTAGCTGGTCGCGATTCGATTGAATGAGATCGTCTTCTATGTCCACGCCAGTGTCGAGCCAGTCAGCGCGCACTTCACCCACGAGGTATTCCTGCCCCAGTTGCCCCTCTGTTCCCTGAGAGGATTCAAACTTGAACGGGCGCTGCGCCATCTTTCCATTGGCGATTATGGAGATTCCTTGCTGCGCATCTTCGTCAAGCGGCTTCTCGGTGAAGCCGATCCACCATCGGACCGGACAAGGATCCCCATTTTCGTTGATTAGCGTCTCTTCTGCCCAGCCGTCGGGAGCTACGTTAACATCGGCGGTAGGTATACCGTCCTTCGGGAATCTGAACTGACATTTGATGTCGAAGCGCTTCAAACCCTCGGACGAGTTAACGATGATCTGCATTTCGCTTTCACTGAGAGCGAAGCGGCGAGACATTGAACGCATAAATTGGTCTTGCGAGATACTCTTCTTGAGCTTGAGTCGCGAAAGCCGGACGCGCGTTCCATGTTCTAGGACGTTTCCGTCAGGGGTCACCATCGGTTGAAGCTCTGATACGTCTTCAACTTCATAATCCTCAGCAGGCGAAAGCTGTCGAATGCGATCGTAATCCAGCCGAAAGTCAGTGCGTTCACCTGAGCGAATAGTGGTGCAGTCCAGAACGCCAGCCGTCCCGAACGCGGCAAGCTTTCCAATCCCTTTGCGTCCATGAACCAGTCGTCCCTGGCTTTCCGACTTGTTGCCAAACTGTATCCGCCGCTTCCTGCCAACAACGAGGTACGTGTCCTGAGCCTGCTGGCGGGTCATACCATGCCCGTCATCTAGCACCACGATCTCATCGTCCGGTTGCCACTTACCGAACGGTATCTGGATCCAAACGTGCTTAGCGTCGGCATCCCAAGCGTTCGAGATTAGCTCGGCGACCGTAGCAGTGACGCTGGGGTAGAGCTGCGCTCCGAGCTGCTCCACCAAGGATCCGCCAAACTTCAGTTGCAGCCGGCCATCCGTCATGCTAGATACCCTCCCTGGACGGGTCGTCCTCACGACTGGGGTGAGGCATGGCAACGCATAGCGTCACTCGTTTGGCAAGTTGGAGCAAGACAAGAGCCGGTAGTGGCCACTAAGATCAGGTGGGTGGGCAGCGCTGTGAGAGCTGTGGACCTGTTTGCTGGCGCCGGTGGCGCTACGGCCGGGCTGCGCCAAGCGGGCATCTCGGTTGTCGGCGCAGTGGAGAATGACGTTTACGCATGTCAGTCGTACCACGCCAATCATCCCGACGTACTACTCAAGGAAATTGACATACGGCAGCTCGATCCTGATGCATTCAGGCGAGAGTTGGGCTTGAAGCGAGGCAGCCTTGAGCTGCTTAAAGCGTGTCCTCCGTGTCAAGGATTCTCCACTCTCGCGAGTGGCGATATTGATGAAAAGCGCAATGACCTCGTTCTCGATGTTGCGAATTTTGCAGTCGCTTTCCGACCTCGGATCATTCTGCTAGAAAATGTGCCGGGCCTTGCGCGAGATAATCGACTCTCAAATCTGCTGGCGATGCTGGAAGGGGAAGGTTATCGTTTCCGGCAATACAAGGTAAACGCGGCCGATCTGGGCGTCCCTCAGCGCCGCAAGAGACTTATCGTCATTGGCGCATCGAAGGCTGTCCGACGCCGCCTTCCGGAAGAAATAACGGATCTGATTCCGGAGCACTTTGAACTCGCTGGCACGACAGTCAAAGATGCTTTTGATCTGCTCCGTAAGAGCGGAACTCTCGATGACCCTCTCGATCGACATCGGCAGAGCAGCCCCCAGGTGGCAGCCCGTATTGCTGCGGTTCCGGTCAACGGCAGCAGGTTTGACCTTCCACCTGATCTTCAACTTGATTGCCATAGGCGGGTTACAGGGCGGACGGCGACGGCATCTTACGGACGTATTCGCCTTGACGCGCCTGCGCCAACGATGACAACTCGATGCACCACGCCGGCGTGTGGAAGTTTTATCCACCCCACGGAGCATCGAGGAATAACTCTCCGAGAAGCGGCCATTCTTCAAACTTTCCCGCCGACCTATCAATTTCTTGGCCATTATGGATCTATAGAACAGCAGATAGGCAACGCTGTTCCGGTTCGCATGGCGGCCGCCCTCGGTGAGGTGGTGCGGGGTATACTCGGGCAATAAGTGTTTGGCCCCGGGCTGGGTGCGCCCGGGGCCTTAATGCGACTATGCGTCCAGGTATCTAAAATTCGGCTTCGGGTGCATCAGGAAGTCGTGGTGGGAGATGTTCCAGGCGTAGGCGCCGGCCATGGAGAAGGCGACCAGGTCGCCAACGGCGATGCGGTCAGTGGGGACCTCGCGGGCGAAGACGTCCTTTGGTGTACAGAGCTGGCCGACAAGCGTCACCGGCTCGTTAGCGACTGCGGGGCCGTCGCCGTTGCTGGTGAGGACGTCGAACGGTTGGTTGTGCTGCTTGGTGACCGGTGTCCGGATGTGCATGGTGCCGCCGCGCAGGACGGCGTACCACTGGCCGTGTGCCTTCTTCACGTCCAGTACTTCCGTGACGTACCACCCGGCGTAGACGCTGATGGAGCGGCCCGGCTCGATGCGCAGTGTCTCGCCCGGCTGGGCGAGGCCGGCGACCTCGGCGCCGTACTGCTTCCAGTCGAATCGGGTGCCGGGCGTGCTGTAGTCGACCGCCATGCCGCCGCCGAGGTTGAACTCACGCGGCCCGGTGTGGCCGATCCTGTCGAGCCATGCGCGGCCCCACGCGAGGATTTCGGCAGACTGGGCCGCCATGGCGGACGCGTCCAGCCCGGACGCTAGGTGCGCGTGGATGCCGCGTAGGCGCACGTGCGGCGAGGCGGTCAGGGTGTCGGTGCAGGTGTCCATGAGTTCGGGGTCCATGCCGAACGGGCCGCTCATGGCCAGCGCTACGCCGCTGCGGTCGCCGGCGAGGTTGACCCGTAGCAAGACGTCGACCTCGCGCCCGGCTGCCTCGGCGATGCGCGCGAGGCGAGATAGTTCGTACGGGCTCTCGACGTGGATGCGCTCGACGCCGAGGTTGAGCGCCAGTTCGAGTTCGTCATCGGTCTTGCCGGGGCCGCCGAACGCCAACCGTGTGTCCGGGAGTGCCTCGCGCACGTGCGCCAGCTCGCCGCCGGACGCGACCTCGATGCCGTCGACGTACGGGGCGAGCGCGCGCAGGATCGGGACGTCGGGATTGGCTTTGGCGGCATAGAAGATCTCCGGCGCGCCCGGCGCCGACAGTGCCGCCTTGACCTCGGCTGCGTGGTCCCGGAGTGCGGCGAGGTCGTAGACGAACGCGGGTAGGTGCGCGTCCGCGGCGAGCGTGCGGGCGTGGTCTTCGACGAGTCGCGTGATCATGGGGTGTGGTCTCCGGATGTCAGGCGAGCGGGAACTCGTACTGGGCCGTGAGGTAGTGGGCGGGGGCGACAGAGATCGTGACCTCGACTGCGCGGCCCTCGGCGGTCATGCCGACGTGGGTTATCTCCACCACGGTACGTTCCGGGCTGATTTCCAGTGCCCGCGCTTCGGCGTCGGTGGGCAGACGGCTGGGCGTGATCTCTTCGCGTGCCGTGACCTGTGGGTAGCCGAGTTCGCCGAGGGCGCTCTTGACCCCGCCCACGATGACCGGCCCCTCCTCCTCCAGGACCGTGCCGCCCGCGATCTCCAGCGGGAACCAACTGGCGTTGAGCCGGACGGGGATGCCACTGGCCAGCAGACGACGGCGCCGGACGAGACAGTTCACCTCGCCGGTGGGGAGGCCGAGCAACTCGGCGACGCGTGCCGGCGGTTCGGCGTGTTCGGTGGTGATCTCGTGCTGAGGCTCTAGGCCGCGCGCTCGCACCTCGGCGTCGAACGCGCCGCGGGCGCCGTTGTTCTCGCGCTTCGCGCGGTCGTACCGGGCCGGTGAGTGAAGCATCGGCGGTAGCCACGTGACCATGGTTCCGCGTCCCTGGCGGGGCCGCACGATGCCCTCGGCTGCGAGCATCTGCATTGCTCGGTTCACCAAGCTGCGCGAGGCGCCGTAGCGCTCCGCCAGCTCGGGTTCGGCGGGCAGGACGCTCCCCGTGGGGTACGCCCCCTTGATGATCTCTTCACGGATTTTCGCCGCGATCTCGCGGAACCCGTGACGCTCCGAGTTGGGCATCTACCTGCTCCTTTCTGCTGTCTGCGTGCTGCTTAGGTCCACCTAACCAGACGAAACGCCAAACGCCAAACGACTGGCGGCCCTTGACAAGCGCGCCGCCCTAGGCGCAGTCTGACCTACGTCAAACGACAAACGTTTGGCGTATCAGTTCAACGTCAGGAGCCGTCACGTGATTCCGCAGAAGTCCAGCAACATCCCGCAGTGGCTCGCCGGCATCGCGGTCGCGATCTTCGCGATCAACAACCCCGACAAGGCCGCCGAGCTGGTCAACCAGGTGATCCACGCGATCACCACGTTCTCCGCCCACCTGGGCTGATCCGCGATGACCGTCTACCGCTCGCAGCCGCTCGCCCTCGGCGCTCAAGCCACCAAGCACGCCGCCGAGGGCCGCGCCTTCCGACCGATCACTGACCCGAACGAGGTGCCCGTGTCTCGCTCCCTGTCCCCGTTCACCGCGCTGGCCGGTGCCGACCTGCGTGGAATGCCCATCACCGGCGCTCAGTGCCGGTTCGACCCCGAGTTGCACACCGGCCCGGACGTCGAGGAGACGCCCGACGAGTGCGCCGCCCGCGAACTGGTGGCCGCCGAGGTGTGCGAGTCCTGCCCGCTGCGTGGCGCCTGCTTCGAGCTGGCGATGCGGATCCGCCCCGAGTTCGGGGTGTGGGCCGGCTTCACCGCCGCCGAACTCGCCACTCTCGCCGCCCTGGTCGACAACGACGCCGCCGACTCCCACCCGTCCGACCTCGACCTGAACGAGGTGGCGTGACCATGACGACCCGCACCCTGACCGCCACGCGTCCCGGCCCGGTGGCTCTGTCGGTCGACCTGTCCGCCGGCGACGTCCGTATCTTCACCGACACGGGCCGCACGCTCGCCGAGGTCACCGTGACCGCTCACGGCGACGACCCCGCCGTTCACGACGCCGTCCGTGACGCCATCCTGCGGTGGGAGAAGGACGCCCGTGCCGTGACCGTCCGGGTTCACCCGCCCGCCGGCGGTGTGACCGTCATCGGTACCGGTCAGGCCGTGTTCGGCAACCACGCAACGACGGTCGTTCACTCGTTCGGCGACATCCCCGCCGGCGTCACCGTGACCGGCGCCGTGATCAGCGGCGAGGGCATCGTCAACCTCGCCGGTGGCCGCGTGACCGTCAACGGCGTGGAGGTCACCGGCAGCGCCGTGGCCGGCGGCCGCGTCCAGATCACCGCGCACCTCCCCGAGGGATCGTCGGTGACCGCGCTCACCAAGTCCGCCCCGCTGGCGTGCACGGGCGAGTTCGCCGCGATCGACTTCACCTCGACCTCCGGTGACCTGACCGCCGGTGGCATCGACACCCTGCGCGCCCGGACCACGTCCGGGGACATCACGGCCGCCGTGGTAGACGGCGCCGCGGTGCTGCGGTCGATCTCGGGTGATGTCTACCTCGGCCGCGCCGACGACGTCACCGCCGCGACCACGTCCGGGGACGTAACGGTGAACGACTTCGCCGGCCGCGCCGACCTGCAGAGCGTGTCCGGTGACCTGCGAGTGCGCGCGACCGAGGGCGGCATCATCACCGCCCAGACGGTGTCGGGCGACATCACGGTGACCGCGACCGACACGGCGCTGACCGAGGGACTGACCGTCGACGCCACCTCGCGCGCCGGCCGCGTCACCACGCCCACCGACAACCCGCCCGGCCCCGCGACCGCGGCCCGCGCCCGCCGGCCGCGCCGCACGAACGGGAGCGCGTGATGGCTGCCGTGATTCTCGCGCTGGCCGTGCTCGCCGCGGGGTGCTGGCTGTGCCTGTCCCCGGCCCGACTCGCCGCCGCCGGCGTGGCGCTGCTGATCGTCCACCCCGTGCCGACGTTCGCGCTCACCGCCGTGGCGGTGCTGGCTGTGACGGTGGCCGGCGTGCGGCTGGTCTCCCGGTCGCTGCGTGAGGGCGGTTGGTATCTGGTCACCGTCCAGCGGCCCGCGTTCGCGGTGAGCCGTGCGGGGGGTGTGGCGTCATGACTCGCCGCCGTAGCTCGGTCCGGTTCTTCGACCCGGCCGGCGCCCGGTTCGGGATCCCGACGTGGCCGTGGCGGATGGCGCCGCCGCACCTGCGCACCCGCCGCCAGCTCGCCGCCGAGGGGCTCCGGCCCGGTGGTCAGGACGTGGCCGGTCAGGTGCTGTGGAATTCGCGCCGCGGTGGTGGCGGGGTCCGCGCCGCCTACCTCTACGACGTCCGGTTGGCGCTGCCCAAGCGGACCCCGTCCGAGCGTCAGCGCGTCGCCCTCGGCAAGGCGCTGGCCGCTCGCCGGCGCTGCCCCGACTGCGGACGCGACGCCGGTTACGTCCTGCCCCGCCACCTCGGAACCTGCCTCGACTGCGCCGACAACGGCGCGACCACTCTGGAAGGGAGGAACGCAGCATGACCGCCCCGCCGCTCCACCTCCGGACGACCCTCGGCGCACAGGCCACCAACCCGCACGCCGCCGAGTCGACCGCCCTCCTGCGACCGATCACGCACCCCAACGACACCCCGCCCACCACGCCCGACACCGCCGAGGGCGACGCCTCGCAGTCGCGGGCGCTGACCTCGAATGAGTTCACCGCGGTATGCGTGGTCGCCGCGCTGGTGACCGTTCTGGGGCTTTTGGGGTTCGTCAACAGCTTCGCCGCGGTCGCCGACGCCGCCGCCCCATCGTTCGGCCGGCTGGCGTGGTCGGTGCCGCTCGGTATCGACCTGGGCATTGCGATCTTCGCCGCCCTCGACATCGTGTTGGCCCGGCTCGACATGCGGGTTCGGTGGCTGCGGTTCATCCCGTGGACCCTGACCGCCGCGACCGTGTATCTGAACGTGGCCGAGCAGTCGACCGCGTTCGGGCGCCTCGCGCACGCCGTCCTCCCGGCGCTGTGGGTGTGCGCGGTGGAGATCGCCGCGCATGTGATCCGGATCCGGGCCGGCATCGCCGCCGGCACCCGCATGGACGGCATCCGCGCCTCGCGGTGGATCCTCGCGCCGTGGCCGACGCTGAAGTTGTGGCGCCGCATGGTGCTGTGGGAGATCCGTTCCTACGCCGATGCCCTCGGCCGTGAGCGCGCCCGCGTGCTGGCGTTGACCGACCTGCAGGACACCTACGGGCGGTGGGCATGGCGCCGCCGCGCCCCCCGCCGCGTCCGCGCACTGTACCGGCTCGGCGAACTCGCCCCCGCACCCCTGGCCGCCGTCCCGTCCGCTGCACCGGTCGCGGACCGTCCGGGCCCCGCCGAGGGGGACCGTCCGGCGCTGGAGTCCGGACCGTCCATCCCGCCGACCGCCGGCCCGTCCAACGCGCAGTCCCGGACGGGCAAGCAGACGGGCACACCCAAGCGGGTGGGCGGTCCCGGTGGACGGAACACGCGCCCGTCCCGCACCCGCAGGACCGGCAAGACCCCGCCGCCAGACGTGGACGACCTCATGCCGCTGGGCTGGAGCATCGCCGCCGACCTGGCCGCCGCCGGCGAACCGCTGACCCGCAACAGCCTCGCCGCGCGACTGCGCGCCGCCGGTCAGACCGCCGGTAACGCCCGTGTCGGCGCCCTGCTGGCCCGCCTGAAGACCGAAGCACCCGCCGACCCCACCGCCAACCCGGCCGCCGAGGACATCGCCGCGGCGCCGTCCGCCGAGGGAGAGAACGCATCATGAGCCACCCCAAGGCCATGGGCGAGGTCGTCCGCCTGCCCGTCCCGCACCCCGACCACAACGCCGCCGCGCCCGACCTCGACGCCCCGCCGACCATGCCCGGCAACGCCGGCGCCGGTACCCCGCCGACCGACCCGCCGCTCATCCCCGTCCTGTCCGGGGACGGGGATGACGGCGACGGCGAGGCGATCGAGGGGCGCGTGCTGGTCGACCGCCCCGACACCTTCCGGCCGGACGTGCGGGCGCGCCGGATGGCCGGCGAGCGTGCGCAGCGGCGCCCGATCATCGCGCCGTGGCTGCGCGACCGCGGCGAGGCGCGCGCCACCGTCTGGTGGGCGGTCGGCTACGCCGGTCACGTCACCGGCTACCACGCCGCCCGCACCCCGCTCTACGGTCTGCGGCTGGCGATGCGCTCGCCCCGTGGCTTGTACCGGGTGGTGGCGGGCACGTGGCGGTGGACGTTCGACATCGAGTCGCGTCCGCTGCGTACGCACGCCATCGACCGCCGCAACGACGACTCGTACCTGAAGCTGATGAGCGAGCGCAACGACCGCGTCCGCGCCCGCCTGTTCGTCGCCGGCGCCGGCATGGTCGGTGCCGGGCTGGCCGCCGCGTCGGTGGCCGCCGCCGGCGGTATCACGCAAACCGTCGTGCTCGCCGCGCTGGTGGCGCTGCTGGGGTGGATCGGGACGCCGACCGACCGGCGCATCCTGGACACCGCCGTTGTCTCGACCAAGGCGCCCAAGCTCACCTCGGAGATCGTGGTGCGGGCGCTGGCCGCCCTCGGCAACGCCGAGATCAACAAGGCGGTCGGCAAGGGCGGCGGCGGGATCACCTTCCCCGCCCCGATCACCCGCGACGGCCCCGGCTGGCGCGCCGAGGTTGACCTCCCCTACGGGGTGACTGCGACCGACATCATGGAACGCCGCGACCGCCTCGCCTCCGGCCTGCGCCGCCCGATGGGGTGCGTGTGGCCCGAACCCGCACACGACCAGCACGCCGGACGGCTGGTGCTGTGGGTCGGCGACCAGGACATGAACCAGGTCAAGCCGGTCGCCGGCCCGCTGGCCAAGACCACCGCGGCCGTGGACCTGTTCAAGCCGGTCCCGTTCGGCACCGACCAGCGCGGACGCCCCGTCACCGTCGAACTGATGTACGCCAACGCGCTGTTCGGCGCCATGCCCGGCATGGGCAAAACGTTCGCGCTCCGCGTGCTCGCCCTGGCCGCCGCCCTCGACCCCACCGCGCAACTGCGCGTCTACGAACTCAAGGGCACCGGCGACCTGTCGCCCCTGGAAAAGGTCGCCCACCAGTACGGATCCGGGCAGGATGACGAGACCCTCGCCGCCTGTCTGGACGCGCTCCGCGAGGTCCGCAAGGACCTGGAACGCCGCGCCAAGGCGATCCGAAAGCTGCCCAAGGACATCTGCCCGGAGAACAAGGTCACCCCGCAACTGGCCGCCAAGCGCTCCCTCGGGCTGTACCCGTCGGTGTTCATCCTGGACGAGTGCCAGAACCTGTTCGCCCACCCAGACTTCGGTGACGAGGCCGCCCGGCTGGCCGTGGACATCATCAAACTCGGCCGCGCCCTCGGCGTGATCCTGCTGCTAGCCACCCAGCGGCCCGACAAGGACTCGCTCCCCACCGGCGTCTCGGCGAACGTCGGGCTGCGGTTCTGCCTGAAGGTCATGGGCCAGACCGAAAACGACATGATCCTGGGCACCTCGATGTACAAGAACGGGATCCGCGCCACCACCTTCACCAAGAAGGACAAGGGCATCGGCTACCTGGCCGGCGAGGCCGACGACCCCCAGATCGTCCGCGGCTACTACATCGACAACCCGGCCGCCGACCGCATCGCCGACCGCGCCCGCGCGCTACGCAAGGCCGCCGGCACCCTGACCGGCATCGCCGCCGGCGAAGACCCCACCCCGACCGCCGACGACGGCGCATCGCTGCTGGAAGACCTCGCCGCCGTCATGGCGCCCGGAGAGGACAAGGTCCACTCGCAGGTGCTCGTTGACCGCCTCGCCGAGCTGCGCCCGGTCGCCTACGGGCCGTGGGCCGACCTCGACCCGACCGGCAAGGCCCGCCAGCTCGCCGCCGCGCTCAAGCCCTACGGCATCGGCACCCCACAGGTTTGGGGACAGGACGAAACCGGCAAGGGCCGCAACCTCAAGGGCGTCCACCGCGACCACGTCACCGACGCCCTGGAAACCACCCGCCGCCCCGGCCGGTAGACCACCGCCGCGCCTCTAGGTCTAGAGGCCACCACCTCTAGACCTAGAGACCTCTCTAGACACCCATTCCCGCGCTGACCAGTGATCTAGCGCCTAGAGCCCCCACCTGCAACAACCCCGAAAACCGCCCTGGGAGGCACCTGTGACCCCCCTGCTGACCGCCGCTAGCCACACCGCCCACCCCACCGGCCTGTGGCTGCTGCTGGTCATCCTCGCCGCCGCCGGCTACCTGCTCCACTGCGTGATCTGGCCGTATCGGGCGTGCCGTAAATGCCAGGGCGCCGGCCGGTTCCGCTCCCCGTCCGGCCGCGCCTGGCGCTACTGCAACCGCTGCGGAGGCCGCGGCGCGCAACTGCGCACCGGCCGCCGCATCTGGACCCACCTGAAGAACATCGACCGCGGCCGCCGATAGCCGGCCAATGCATCCGGAGGGCACAAAAGCGGCTCTCGGCGCACAAGCCACCAAGCACGCCGCCGAGAGCCGCCCCTCCGACCGATCACGGACCTCAACGAGGCCCCTAGCAGGAGGAACACCCATCATGACGCACCCCGTCCGGTCCGTCTCGCACCGGCCGAACACGGCCGGCTCGCCGCCGCGCCACGCAGGCCAACCGTTGAAGGGCGTTCGGATCCTTGACGCGTTCTGCTGCATCGGTGGCGCGGCCCGCGGCTACCTCGACCTCGGCGCTCATCTCACCGGTGTCGACATCGCCCGCCAGCCCGACTACTGCGGACACGAGTTCATCCAGGCGGACGCGGTGGCGTTCATCGCCGAGCACGGGCACCGCTTCCACTTCATCCACACCTCCCCGCCGTGCCAGGGGGAGGGCGCGCCGACCAAGGGCAGCAACGCCGCCCGCAACGCCGCCGCGGGCCGCACCCACCCTCGCCTCATCGGCCCGGCCCGCGCCGCGTTGGAGACCACCGGCCGCCCGTACGTGATCGAGAACGTGGCCGGTTCCACCGTCCGCAAAGACCTGCGGCTGTGCGGCGAGATGTTCGGACTCGGCGTCATCATGCACCGCTACTTCGAGTGCGGCGGCGGCTTCACCATCACCCAGCCCCCGCACCCGCGGCACCGCGGACGCGTCCGAGGGTGGCGGCACGGCGTCTACTACGACGGCCCTTACGTCGCCGCCTACGGCAACGGCGGCGGCAAGGCCACCGTCGCCGAGATGCAGCACGCCAAGGGCATCGACTGGAGCACCGATCACCTCGGCCTGCGCGAGGCGCTCCCACCCGCCTACACGCGCTTTGTCGGCGCCGCCATCCCCACCGCCCTCGACCACCGGAAGGCGGCATGACCATGACCGACGGCCCCGGACTCATGGTGACCGCACTCGCCCACGCCAGCCGCGGCTGGCAGGTGTTCCCGCTGCGGCCTGGTGACAAGCGGCCCGCGCTCCGCAACGACTGGGAAGGCCGCGCCACCGCCACCGACCGCGCGCGTATCTGGCGGTGCTGGCACCACGCCCCCTACAACATCGGGATTGCGTGCGGCCCGTCCGGGCTCGTGGTGGTCGACCTCGACCGGCCCAAGCCCGGCGAGACCGCGCCCCCGGAGTGGGACATGCCGGGGATCAACGACGGCGCCGACGTGCTCGCCGCGCTGTGCGAGCGGCACGGCCAGCCCTTCCCCTGGGAGACCCACACCGTGCGGACGGCGTCGGGTGGGATGCACCTGTACTTCACCGCCCCACCCGGCGCGAGCCTGCGCAACACCGCCGGTCGGCTGGGGTGGCTGGTCGACACCCGCGCCCACGGCGGATACGTGGTCGCCGCGGGGAGCGCACTGGCGACCGGCGGCGCCTACGTGACGGTGTACGACGTTCCGCCCGCGCCGCTGCCCGAATGGTTCGCCGACCTGCTCACCACCCCCGACCACTCCGCCGCACCGGTGCCGAGGATGCCCGACCTCGACCAGCGGCACACGGCCGGATACGCCGGTGCCGCGCTGCGCGCCGAGGTGCAACACGTCCTCGACTCCCGGCCCGGCGCCCGCAACCACACCCTCAACGCCGCCGCGTTCGCCCTCGGCCAGCTCGCCGCCAGCGAGATGCTCCCCGATGGACTCGTGGTCGACTGCCTGACCGCCGCCGGACTCACGGTCGGACTCACCGCGCGCGAGTGCGAGGCGACCATCGCCAGCGGGATGCGCGCCGGCGCCCGCACACCCCGCGGGAGCGCTGCGTGAGCGCCGCTGACAGCATCCTCGCCGCCGCGGGCGCCGGCGCCCGGCTGGCCGAACTTCACGGCCAACCCGCCGCGCCCGCGTGGGAGACGCCGGTGCCCCTCGGCGCCCGGCAACGCCTCCCCGCCTTCCCCGCCGACGCATTGCCTGGCTGGGTCGGTGCGCAGGTGTGCGCGGTAGCCGAGTTCACCCAAACACCCATCGACCTCGCCGGCTGCCTCGCACTCGCCGCACTGTCGACCGCCGCCGGTGGCCGCGCCATCGTCAACGTCCGCGGCACCTGGGTCGAGCCGGTGAACATCTTCACCGTCGTGGCGATGCCGCCCGGATCCCGCAAATCCGCCGTCTTTCGCGCGATGACGCAACCGCTGCTCAACGCCGAACGCGCCCTTGCCGAGCGCACCCAACCCCGCATCGTCGAGGCCGAGTTGGCGCGGCGCGTGGCCAAGGCCGCCGCCGAGAAAGCCGCCGGCATCGCCGCCGGATCCGGCACCCCCGGCGGCGACCCCGAAAAGCTCGCCGACGCCACCGACGCCGCCATGGCAGTAGAAGCCATCAAAGTGCCCGTGGTGCCGAGGCTGGTCGCCGACGACATCACCCCGGAAAAGGCCGCATCCCTGCTGGCCGAACAAGGCGGACGACTGGCCGTGCTGTCCGCCGAGGGCGGCATCTTCGCCACCGTCGCCGGCCGCTACTCCTCCACCCCCAACATGGAGGTATTCCTCAAAGGCCACGCCGGCGACATGCTGCGCGTCGACCGGCAAGGCCGCCCCACCGAACACGTGGAACACGCCGCGCTCACGCTCGGACTGGCCATTCAGCCGGAAGTCATCACCGATATCGCCAAGATGCCGGGCTTCCGCGGCAAGGGATTGCTCGGACGGCTGTTGTACTCGCTCCCGGAAAGCAACATCGGCCGGCGACGCATCAACCCGCCCGCACCGGCCGAAGAAGTCGTCTCGCGTTACGACACCCAGCTACAGAACCTCGTCAACGCGCTGTACGACTGGGACGACCCCGCCCGGCTCCAACTCACGGCGGACGCGCACGCCGAATTTCTCGCCCTGGAAACCCGCACCGAACCGCGCTTGCACCCCGAAAGCGGAGACCTCGGCCACCTTGGCGACTGGGCTGGCAAGTACGTCGGTGCCGTCGCGCGCATCGCCGGACTGCTCCACTTGGCCACGCGCGTTGATGACGGATGGCGCATCCCGATCGAGGTCGACACCATGCGCGCCGCCATACGGCTGGGGGAGTACTTCACCGCGCACGCCGTCGCCGCATTCGACGCCATGGGCAGCGATCCAGACCAGCACGCCGCCCGCGACATTCACGCGTGGATCGAGCGCGCCAAGCCCGAACAGTTCACCGTCCGCCAACTGTTCAGCAAACTGCCCCGCACCAAGTTCCCCAAAGTCGCCGACCTGGAGACGCCCCTAGACCTATTGGAACAACACGGCTGGATCCGCCGCCTGCCCGACCCCGAACGGACCGGCCCCGGCCGCCGGCCCTCACCCGCCTACCTCGTACACCCCGAACTCAGCGGAACCGGTGCATAAAACACCAAGCACGCCGCCGGAACACCGCTGACTGTCCGACCGATCAAGCCGAGTAGCGAGGTCGCCCGTGAAAATGGCAATCCGTCCCAAGGAAATGCTCACCCTCGCCGAGGTGTGCGCCGAGATCAAGATTTCGCGATCCACCTTCTACGACTGGCGCGCCAAGGGACTCGCGCCGGATTGCTCGAAAATCCCGAACGGTGAACTACGCGTCAGCCGCGAAGACCTCGACGCGTGGTGGGAAGCCCGGAAGGTGGCCGCCTGATGCAGAACATCACCTACGACGTTCGTATCTACAAGACCGAGGTCTACAAGGGAAAGAGCGTCACCACCTACACCGCCCGGTGGAAGGCAGGCCCCCAGGTGTGGCGCGAATCCTTCCGCGTCAAGGCTCAGGTCGACAGCTTCCAAGCGGAGCTGCGCGCCGCCGCCCGGAAGGGCGAGGCGTTCGACCTCGCTACCGGCCGCCCGGTGAGTTGGGGGCGCGCCAAGAAGGACATGTCCTGGTATGCGTTCTGCCTCGCCTACGTGGACATGAAGTGGAAAGGCATCTCAGCCAAGCACCGAGCGAATACGGCATGGGCACTCGTCACCGTCACGCCCGTGATGCTCGCCACCGAACGCGGCAAGCTCAAAGACCAGCACATCCGGACCGCGCTTCGCCGGTGGGCGTTCAACACCAAGAACCGCCCCGCATGCCCGCCGGACGCCGCCGAGGTTCTGCGCTGGGTCGAGAACAACACCAAGCCCATGTCCGTGCTGAACGACCCCGCCGTCGTCCGAGAACTCCTCAACGCCGCGGCCACACTTCTCGACGGCAAGCCGGCCGCGCCGTCCACCGTCCAGCGCAACCGAGCGATCCTGCACCACGCGTGTGAATACGCCGTGGAAATCGGCGTCCTGCCCAACAACCCGATCAAGACGACAAAATGGAAGGCGCGCAGCACGAGTTCCCCCGAGGTCGACCGCCGTTCGGTTATTAACCACGCCCAAGCGCGCCGAATCCTCGAAGCGGTCCGCCAGCAGAAACCAAGCGGAGAACGCCTCATGGCGTTCTTCGCTGTCATCTACTACGCTGCGCTTCGTCCGGAAGAGGCGGTGAACCTCCGCGTCGAGAACGTCACGCTTCCCGCCCTGGTGTGGGACGACGACGCACAGAAGTGGCAGGAACCCGCCGACGACTGGGGAGAGCTGCACTTCAACACCGCCAGTCCGGAAGTCGGAACCGACTGGACCGACGATGGCGCCAACCGGGAACGGCGCCAGCTTAAGGGTCGCCCCGAGGGCGCGTGGCGCCGCGTTCCGACCCCGCCGCCGCTTACCCGCATCCTGCGTGCCCACTTGCGGGACATCGGCCCCGGCCCCGGCGGGCGCCTGTTCTGGGGGATCCGCGGCGGCGAGCTGGCCAGCATCACCTACCGCCGCGCGTGGGACACGGCCCGCCAGGCCGCGCTCAGTGACGCCGAGTACGCCTCGCCGCTCGCCAGGAGGGTCTATGACCTTCGGCACGCCTGCGTGTCCACCTGGCTCAACGGAGGAGTACAGCCGACCGACATCGCCGAGTGGGCCGGCCACAGTGTCGAGGTGCTGCTCCGCGTCTACGCGAAGTGCATCGAGGGGCAGAACGAGGCCGCTAAACGACGCATTGAGCAGGCACTACGGGACGACTGAGTTCCGCAAGTATCCCGCGCGGTAGCGCAACCCATGGCCAGAGCTGGATGCAACCGCACAGCGAGCACAAGGCCCCAGACCACACCCACGCCCGGTCTGGGGCCTGCGGGCGGCTCACTTGTTGTGAAGCGTCCAGAGGAATCTTCAGAGACGCCGGGATGGGAGGGGGCCATTCCGGCTCTTGGGCCCTGACCGGCAAAATTAGTGATGGGTAGCTGTCTCATCGATCCTGTAGATCTCTGCGCCAAACCGATCGAAGTCTCTGGCGCGGACGTACGTGTACGGCTTTCCTTCATGTTCGATGATGAGAGTATCGTTATCGTTGTTGGCGTCGATGGGAACCCAGAAAGTTCGATTCGTCAGGGATGGGCCGCCAACAAGTGTTACGTATCTATTGACTATTCGTGGTTCCATGGCTCCCCCCGGTGACCATATATGCCACATCAGTCGGTCTCATCGCCGCAAGGTCGATTCTCCCTGTTCCCCTACCCCCTTTATTATCTCGGTGCCTCTCATGGCCGAGTAAAGGGGACGTCATGCATGCCATGATCTTTGCGATGGCTTGATCGGCTGTAGGCGTGAACTCCGCCATCGGATGGGCTTCCGGGAGGCTGTCGTGGGCTACCACACAAGTGGAAAGGTCAGCGACGAAACCGGCACCGACAGCAAGGGCGCCACCAGGGTGGCCTGGCCCAGGCCAGAGTGCGGGGCCTCGACAAGGTCGCCGTCTGGGCGTTGGGGCTTTGAGGGCTGGAGGGCCGTGTTGGGGTTGAGCAGGCACTACAGGACGGCTGGGTTCCGCACGCATTCCGCACGGTCACCCGCAACCCGCCAGTGACGGCCGGACGCGACCGGACAGACGGGAACGGCCCCTGACCGCGTAAGCGCTGGTCAGGGGCCGTTCTTCGCTGCTTGGAATGGTGGGCAGGGGCGGGGTCGAACCGCCGACCTTCCGCTTTTCAGGCGGACGCTCGTACCGACTGAGCTACCTGCCCAGGACGCGCGTCGGCGCGTCTGGCGGTCCTGACGGGATTTGAACCCGCGGCCTCCACCTTGACAGGGTGGCGAGCACTCCTAGCTGCTCCACAGGACCTTGCTTGCCTCGAGCTTAGCGGCTTCGGGGCGGTGACCCGACCGGCTGGGCTGCCGGTCCTTGGCGACGTCCGAGAGCATACGCGATGCCCGAGGACGGCGCCAACTCGTTAACCGCGGGCGGGACGGGGGAGGACGGGGGCTACGGAGGGTCACGGGGCGTGTGTTTCGTTTTCGGGGGCGCGGTTCCTAGTCTGGCCGGGCCGGAGCCGTCCCGGGAGGGGCGGCCGTCGACGTGAGAGGTTGGAAGAAGCGCGTGGTCGCAAAGCTCCCAGACCAAGCGGAGGGCTATCAGCGCGGGCTCGGTACCCGCCAGATTCAGATGCTGGCCATCGGCGGCACCATCGGCACGGGGTTGTTCCTCGGGGCCGGGGAGAACATCGCCAAGGCCGGCCCGAGTCTCGTGCTGACGTACGCCGTCGCGGGGTTGATGCTGTTCTTCGTCATGCGGGCGCTCGGTGAGCTGCTCACCTACCGGCACGCGGAGGGAGGTTTCGCCGGGTATGCCCGTGAGTTCCTCGGGCCCTTCTGGGGCTACGCCACGACCTGGACGTACTGGATCATCTGGGTGACGACCGGGATGGCGGAGCTCACCGCGGCCGGCACGTACGTCCAGAAGTGGCTGCCCGGGGTCGAGCAGTGGCAGACGGCGCTGGTGGCGCTGGTCGTGCTGTTCGTGGTCAACCTGATCTCGGTGAAGGTGTTCGGCGAGCTGGAGTTCTGGTTCGCGATGATCAAGGTCGCCGCGATCGTGATGATGATCCTCGTGGGGATCGGGGTGCTGGTCTTCGGGTTCAGCGACGCCGGCGAGACGGCGAGCGTCTCGAACCTGTGGGATCAGGGCGGGTTCTTCCCCGAGGGGGCCGGCCCGATGCTGATGACGCTGCAGATGGTGATGTTCGCCTACCTGGGCGTCGAGCTGGTCGGGGTGACGGCGAGCGAGGCGCGGGATCCGGAGAAGAACATCCCGCGGGCGATCAACGCGCTGCCGGTCCGGTTCGCGCTGTTCTACCTGGGGTCGCTGCTGGTGATCATGGCGGTGGTGCCGTGGACGGCGTTCAAGGGCGGGGCGAGCCCGTTCGTGCTGGCGTTCGACAAGATCGGCATTCCGGGCGGCGGGGACATCGTCAACTTCGTGGTGCTGACGGCGGCGCTGTCGTCCTGCAACGCGGGCGGGCTGTACTCGACGTCCCGGATGCTGCGGACGGCCGGCGTCAACGGGGATGGGCCGCAGGCGCTCGCGCGGTTGAACGGGCGGAGCGTCCCGGTGCTCACCGTTGTCATCTCCGCGCTCGTCATGGGTGTGGGCGTGGTGGTCAACGCGGTGGTGCCGGACAAGGCTTTCGAGTACATCACGTCGGTGTCGACGGGTGGCGCACTGCTGGTGTGGACCGTCATCCTGGTGGCGCACATGGCGTACCGGCGGAAGGTCGCGGCGGGCGTGCTGCCCAAGGCGCCCTACCGGATGCCGTGGGCGCCGTACACCAACTGGCTGGTGCTGGCCTTCTTCGCGTTCGTCACGGTGACGATCGCGTGGGAGGCGGACACCCGGGTCGCCCTGTACGTGATGGCGGGCTGGTTCGTGATCATCCTGGCGGGCTGGCCGCTGGTGTGGCGGAGCTCGCAGCGGGCGGCGCCGGCGGAGGTCGCGATCGCCGAGGAGGGCAGCACCGTCTAGTGCGATGATTTCCGTGGGACCTCGGGGACGGAGGCGCAGCTGTGACCAGGACGGTGGCGCGCGGCCTGCTCCCCGGGGTGCCCCGGACGATGCTCGAGGTGCGGGTCCGGTGGGTGCTCGCGGTCGTGGTGGTGGTCGCGAACATCATCGGCGGCCTGGTGGTGCTGCTGTTCGCGACGTTCGTGGTGCCGGATCCGCCGCTGCGCGATCCGGATCATGTGCATCTGGTGAACGCGGTCGCGTTCTTTAGCTATCCGGTGGTGGCGGGGCCGATCGCGCTGGTCGCGGGGCTGTGGCTGTGGCGTCCGGTGGTCAGCCTGGTACGGGGCGGCCATATCCCCGACCGGGCGGAGGGGCGGGCCGTCCTGCTGGGGCCGCTGCGCCTGACGTTCCTGGTCGGCGCGCTGTGGGGGGTCGGCGCGGCCGGCTGGGCCGGGCTGGACGTGGTGCTGTTCACCGGCAGGCTCGCGGTGAAGACGGGCCTGACGTGCCTGCTCGGCGCGGCGACGACCTGCACGATCGTCTACCTGCTGTCGGAGCGGCTGCTGCGGCCGGCGGCGGCGCTGGTGCTGGCGGCGGAGGGGCCGCGCCGGCTCCGGCTGCCGGGGGTGACGACGCGGGTGATGCTCGCGTGGGCGCTCGGGACGGCGATCCCGGTGTTCGGGCTGATCTGCGTGGCGGTGGCGGCGCTCGCGGCGCCGGACATCGACGTCGACCAGCTGGCGATCACGATCCTGGGGCTGGGCGGTGCGGCCCTGATCGTCGGCGTGTACGTGACGTACATGGCGACGCGGGCGATCGCGGACCCGATCAAGTCCGTCCGGACGGGGATGGCGCAGGTCGAGCGCGGCGATCTCGGCACCGAGGTGGCGGTGTACGACGCGAGCGAGGTCGGGCAGCTGCAGGCGGGGTTCAACCACATGGTGGCGGGGCTGCGCGATCACGAGCGGCTGCGGGACCTGTTCGGCCGGCACGTCGGCGAGGAGGTCGCGGGGCTGGCGCTGGAGCGCGGCGACATCGAGCTGGGCGGCGAGACGCGCGAGGTCGCGGTGCTGTTCGTCGACCTGACCGGCTCGACGCGGCTGGCCGACACCCGCGGCCCGGACGAGGTGGTGGGGCTGCTGAACCGGTTCTTCGGCGTGGTGGTGGCGGTGGTGGCGCGGCACGGCGGGTGGATCAACAAGTTCGAGGGGGACGCGGCGCTGGCGATCTTCGGGGCGCCGTCGGAGATGCAGGACTCGGCGGGCGGGGCGCTCGGCGCGGCGCGCGAGCTGGCGGTCCGGCTGCGCGCGGAGGTGCCGGTGCTGGACGCGGGGATCGGCGTGTCGGCGGGCCCGGTGGTGGCCGGCTACATCGGCGCGCAGCAGCGGTTCGAGTACACGGTGATCGGCGATCCGGTGAACGAGGCGGCGCGGCTGAGCGATCTGGCGAAGGCGTCGCCGGGGCGGGTGCTGGCGTCCGGGACGGTGGTGGAGCTCGCGCATCTGGCGGAATCGGACGAGTGGGAGTTCGGCAGGTCGGTGACGCTGCGCGGCCGGAGCCGTCCGACCAGGCTGGGCGTGCCGAAACAGCCGAAACAGCCAAGGCGGCCCGTGGTGCCGCCCCCGGCGCCGGCGCCGGACGTGGAAGGGCCGCGGCGCATCCGGTTCCCGCGCCCGTTCCGTCCGCTGCGGCGCGGCGGGCGGGTGCTGCTCGGCGCGCTGGTGCTGACAAAGGCGGCGAAGGGCGCGAAGCGGGACGCCGGGGAGCCGGCGGAGGAACCACCGCAAGGGGACGGGTGAGTCGATCGGGCGAAGACGCCGTGTCCGCCTCGTAACGCACGCTCCGAATGCGTAATGTCACCCTTGGTACATGGTCTGCTACCGGCTCGTAACCCGGGCGTCATCGGCCGAACCGAGGGTCGAGGCAGGCATCCCCCGGCTCCCGAGAGGTGACAATGTCCCGTCGGCATGGCATCGCGTTCACGGCCGTCCTCACCGCGGCCGCGAGCACCGGCCCCGCTACGGCGGCCGCCGCCGACCCGCATCCCCTCCTCCCGCCTCTCCCGTTCCCGGCCGTCCAGCAGCAGGCGGCGGCCGCCTCCAAGGTCCTCGACGTCGGGCACCGCGGCGCGTCCGCGTACGCGCCGGAGAACACGGTCGCCTCGTTCAGGCTGGCGAAGTCCCGGCACGCGGACATGTTCGAGCTCGACGTCCAGCAGACGAAGGACCACAAGCTCGTCATCCTGCACGACACCACGCTGGCCAGGACGACCGACGTGGAGCACGTCTACCCGGCGAAGAAGCCCTGGAAGGTCTCCCAGCTCACCCTCAAGCAGATCAAGAAGCTGGACGCCGGATCCTGGTACTCCAAGAAGTACAAGGGCGAGCGCGTCCCGACGCTGGACGATGCGCTGGGCGCGCTGAGCGGCAGCGGCCTCGGCATGCTGCTGGAGCTGAAGAGCCCCGCGCTGTATCCCGGGATCGAGGGCCGGGTCGCCGCGGCGCTCAAGCGGCACCGGTCGTACTGGCTGGGCGCGAAGGCGGCGCCGAGCGAGCGGCGGCTCGTGGTGCAGTCGTTCGACTGGGCGTCGGTCAAGCGCTTCCACAAGGACCTGCCCGGCGTCCCGACCGGCCTGCTGGGCAAGCCGAAGGCCGCGGACCTGAAGAAGCTGAAGGCCTACGCGGACCTGATCAACCCGTCCTACGGCGACCTCACCAAGACCTATGTCGAGCAGGTGCACGCGGCGCACCTGCACCTGCTCACCTGGACCCTCAACAACAAGACGAAGATGGCGAAGGCCGTCGATCTCGGAGTGGACGGGATCATCACCAACAAGCCGGACGTCCTGCGCACCGTCCTGAAGGCCGAGGCATGACCCCCAGCAAAAGGCGCCCGCTAGCCGAGTGAGGGCAGGGCCGCACGCGCCCGGGCGATCAGCGCCCGCGCCGCCGGGCCGCGCGGCCCCTCCGCCCGCCACGCCAGCGCGATCCGGCCGCGCAGCCGGGGCCGGACGATCGGCATCGACGCCAGCTCGTCGGCCCGGATCGCGGTGGCGGACTCGGGAAGGACCGCCACGCCCAGCCCGTGCGCGGCGAGCTGGGCGAGGACGGGCGGCTCGCCGGCCTCGAACGCGATCCGCGGGCGCAGGCCGGCGGCCGCGCACGCCTCGTCCAGGACGGCCCGCAGCCCGGTGCCCTTCGGCAGGCTGACCAGGCGCTGCTCGGCGAGCGTGCGCAGCGGGACCGACGCGCGCCCGGCCAGCGGGTGGTCGCGGGACACGGCGGCGTACAGGTCCTGCTCGATGACGGACTGGACCGCGATCCCGGGCGGCGGCTCGGTGCCGAGGCTGAGGAACGCCAGGTCGGTGCTTCCGGAGAGCAGCCCGTCGGCCAGCGCCGCCGACTCGTCCTGCAGGACGGTGATCTCCACGTCCGGGTGGTCGCGGTGGAACCCGGCGAGCAGGCCGGGCAGGTCCAGGGACGCGATCCAGTCGACGGTGCCGATCGTGACGTGGCCGCGCAGCAGGCCGGTCAGCTCGTCCACCGACAGCTTCGCGCCCTCCACGGCGGCGAGCGCGGCCCGCGCGTAGGGCAGCACGGCGGCGCCGACCTCGGTCAGCCGGACGGTCCGCCCGGACCGGTCGAGCAGCGGCTGCCCGAACTCGCGTTCGAGCTGGCGGATCTGCGCGCTGACGCCGGGCTGGGCCACGTGCAGCCGCGCGGCGGCCTTGGTGAAGCCGGCCTCCTCGGTGACCGCCACGAAGTACTCCAGCTGGCGCAGCTCCATAACCGGGGATGCTAACAGCGGGAGCGGCCAGCTCTCCGGGTTCTGAACAACTCGGGACGCGGACCGGCGGCGTGCGGCGCGGAAAGCCGCACGGGGATCGGGGGAACTCGCGTCGCCGCAGGTCAGCGACGGGTCATCGGCAACCATTTCTTTGGCCTCTCTTGGGCGCCGGGCGCCCGTCGCGAGGACTGAACCCGGCCCTCCGGGTGATTACCTCACCTGCGGGAGGTCGGGTGTACGGACGGCGCACATGGTCCATACGGGTGCGGATGACCGTGATTGCCGGGGCGGTCGCCGCCCTGGTGGGCGCCGTTCTGATCACCATGATCATGGTCGGGGTGCGCGGCCGCGCCTCCGACTACGAGCGCAACAAGGCCCTGTCGACGGCGCTGCGGGTCGCCGAGGAGTTCCGGACCCGCACGGTGCGCGGCGACGTCGACGCGCCGCACGGCATCGCCGTCCAGGTGCTCGACGCGCGGAACACGGTGATCGCCGGGACCCCGGACGTGGTGCACGGGCCGCCGATGGCCACGTTCCGCCCGGGCGTCGCGACCGGCTTCAAGGACGCGCAGGTGCTGTGCCCGCCGGGCGGCATGCGCGGCTGCCGGTGGGTGATCGAGTTCTCGGTGCACCGGCCGGGCGGGGACTGGGAGGTCTACGCCGCCGCGGCGAACGTCCCCTGGTACGTCAACGGCGGCCTGCTGACGTTCCTGGTCAGCACGGCGCTGCTGCTGGTCCTGCTGGTGTCCCTGCGGACGTGGCGGACCATCGACCGGACCCTCGCCCCGGTGGACGGGATCCGCCGCGAGCTGACCGAGATCACCGCCAGCAAGTCCGGCCGCCGGGTCACCGTGCCGGGCAACCGGGACGAGATCCGGTGGCTCGCCGAGGCCGTCAACGCGACCCTCGACCGGCTGGACGCCGCGCTCGCCAAGCAGCGCAGCTTCACCTCCGACGCCTCGCACGACCTGCGCAGCCCGATCGCCGCCGCGCGGACCCAGCTGGAGGAGGCGCTGCTGTACGCCGACGACGTCGACTGGCCGGGCACCGCGCGGACCGTCCTGCAGACCCTCGACCGGCTGCAGGCCATCGTCACCGACCTGCTGCAGCTGGCCCGGCTGGACGCGGGCGCCTGGCAGGACACCGAGCCGGTCGACCTCGCCGCCATGGTCACCATCGAGCTGGCCCGGTCGGACCGCGGCAAGCGGATCGTCCCGCACCTGCAGGACGGCGTCCGGCTGCAGGGCGACCGGCTGCGGCTGGTCCGGCTGTTCACGAACCTGCTGGACAACGCCGAGCGGCACGCCGAGTCGCGGGTCGACGTCACCGTCCGCGCCGAGGACGGCGTCGCGGTGCTGGAGGTGATGGACGACGGCGCGGGCATCGCGCCGGCGGAGCGCGAGGTCGTCTTCCAGCGGTTCGCGCGGCTCAAGGCCGGCAAGGCCCGCGACGCCAACGGCACCGGGCTCGGCCTGCCGATCGCCCGCGAGATCGCCAGGGCGCACGGCGGCACGCTGAAGGTCGAGGACAGCGACCGCGGCGCCCGGTTCGTGCTGCGCATCCCGCAGGAGCCGTGACCACCCCGGAGCCGCGTCCGGCCCGGAGCCGTGACCAGCCCGAGCCGTGTCCAGCCCCGAGCCGTCGCCCGGCCCGGGCGCCGTGATCAGCCCGGGCGGCGGCCGTCCACCATCCGGGTCCAGCCCTTCAGCCGCGACTCCTTCACCCGGCAGGTGAACGGCGCGTAGTCGGCGGGGTCGTGGTCCGGCGCGTGCGCGAGCACCGACTCGTACACGAACGCGGACGCGACGAAGCCGAGGTCGGCACGGGTCTCGGCGAGCCGGCGCCGCAGCGGGCCGGCGTCCAGCAGCCGCGCGGTGTGGATCACCGGCGAGCCGGACACGCCCTGCGGGTCGGAGGTCACCGGGCCGACGTGCAGCGCCATCCGCAGCTGGATGCGGACGGCCTCCTGCGCGGTCCGGTTGTGGCGGCGCAGCGACGCGGCGAGCCGCGCGACGACCGGCTGCACGGCGGCGGCGGGGGTCTCGGGCGGGACGACGATCAGGGCGCCGTCGCCGCGGTCCTCGCGGTGGCAGGCGTCCCACGGCAGGTCCGACTCCGCGAACGCCTCCCACAGCAGCTCGTACATGATCCGGCGCATCTCCAGCCGGTCCGTGTCGTTGCGGTACGGCGCGCTGAAGGAGGCGATGTCGGTGAACATGATGGAGCACATGTGGCCCATCCACGGCCGGGTGGCGGGCGGCTCCTTCAGCGCGGTGGCGTACGCGCGCGCGGGGACGCCCATCGGCTGCGTGGGCTCGGTGTAGGGCGGCGCGAGGCGCAGTGCGGTTTGCGGCGCGCGCGTGGCGTAGGGCGACAGGACGCCGTCCTCGTCGTACGGGGTGATCGCGGCGTAGGCGCTCGTCCCGCTGTAGGGGTCGAGGTGCTGGGGGCCGGCGGCGTTCCGCTGCGGCGGCACCAGGTGCTCGGTGAGCCGGTCGTACACCTCCTGCTCCACCAGCGCGACGACGCGGGTGTGCTCGGTCAGGTAGGAGGCGAACTCCCGCGTGCTCATCCGCAGGGCCCGGACGGTGTCGACCGCGACGACGGTCGCCGACCGGCGCCGCAGCAGCAGCGCGGCGCGCTCGCCGATGATGTCGCCGCGACCGCGGAACGCGACGATCCGCTCGCCGCCCTCCCGGTCGACGCAGATCCGCACCGCGCCGGAGCGGATCACCAGGAGGTCGTCGGCGGGATCGCCCTCCCGCCACAGCACCTCCCCGAGAGGGAACTCGACCTCGTGCGCGGCGGCGAGGAACGCCGCCTGCTCCAGCGGGACGAGCGAGGCCCAGAAGCCGCGCCGCCCGGTGCGGAAATTCGGCGAATGCCGATGAATGGGGGGAACTTGCTCGTGAATGGGGTGGACGTCAAAGGTCGGGGGATGATTCTGCTGTCGTGACATGTCGGATGACCCCATGCCTTGAATCGCGTCTCCGGGCACGTCACGCCATTGCGGTCAGGCCCGCCGCGGGGTGCCGGCGGGGAGACGATGCGGTGCCGAAGTCGCGTCACCTATAGCCCATGCCGCGTGATCGCGGTTAGACTGGGTGAGTCCGCGGAGTGCGTTTTGCCAGGTCAATACGGGTGGCCCCGCATCGCGTGCAGGGTTCCCGCAGGTCCGGCGCGACGCGCCCGGCGGTCTCGCGGAGTCGTCCCCCGCCTTCCGGCCGATCGTCTTGGCTCGCGACCGGTGATCGGCGGAGAGCGGGGGCGACTCTATTCAATTTTCTGGAATTACCGAAAAGCGACGTACCGGTTTCTGCCTCCCCGTCGTGCTCCCCTCGGCGGCGCCGCCCGGGCCGCCGGCCGTACGTTTTCTGCTCGCTCCCCGTCCGCCGGGCGGCCGCGGCACCCCCGCCGCGTACTCACCCTGCGTGAGGATCGTCTCCGTATCGAGGTGGCAGGCCGCCCGCTGGCGGGGCGGATGCTGTTACTTTGCCACCTAGCACATTACAACATAGTCTACCGACATACGGCACGCCGAAACCTGCTGATCGTTCGAGATTCCGTGTTATCGCGGGACTCCGGCCTTGACCGCACCGATCACCGAAGAGTCAGGTGTCGGCTTGTTGGCATGCGTCCTGACAGCTCGCTCAGTGCCAGGTAGCATACGGTTAGGTGGCGAAAACTACGTAGAGTGAGCTTCATATGACAAGTGACCAGGGGCCCATCGTCCAGAGCGCACTGCTGCGCACCGAGCTCGTCCGCCTCCGCAAGGAGAAGGGCCTGACCCAGGAGCAGGTGGTGCGGCAGCTGGAGTGGTCCCCGTCCAAGCTCATCCGGGTCGAGGGCGGCAAGAACGCCATCACCAGGACCGACCTGCAGGCGCTGCTGAACGTCTACGACGTGACCTCGGAGGGCCGCCAGGAACGGCTGCAGGCGCTGGCGCGCGGCGCCCGCGAGTCGGCCTGGTGGAACGCCTACCGGGGCGACTTCGACCCCAACTTCCTCAACTACGTCGGGTACGCCGCCGGCGCCGCCTACATCCGGCACTTCCACGGCTCGGTGATCCCCGGGCTCCTGCAGACCCGCGAGTACGCCGAGGTCCTCTCGACCGCCAAGGTGTCGCCGCAGGCGCGGGCGATGGGCGTGAAGCTGCGCATGCAGCGCAAGGAGGAGCTGGCCAAGCGCGAGAACCCGCCGCGCCAGCTCTACATCATCGACGAGGCGGTCATCCGCCGCCATGTGGGGATCAAGGTCGATCCCGGGATCATGCCCGCGCAGCTGCGCGGCATCGCCGACCAGGCCGAGACCGACGACCTGCTCACCATCCGGATCATCCCGTTCAGCGCGGGGGCGCACCTCGGCCTGGAGGGCCCGTTCACGCTCCTGGAGTTCGACGGCGACCTCGACGACGTGCTCTTCCTGGAGGGCCGGTCGGGCTCCAGCGCGATGATCACCGGTGAGGACGACCGGATCACCGAGTACCGCGACACCTTCGAGCTGCTGCTGGACGACGCGCTCCCGGCCGAGGAGTCCATCGCGATGCTCCGCCGCACCGCCGAAGAGCTGATGGCCTGATCGGCCCATTCCCCGGGGAGCGAAACGACCGCGACGGGAGGTGACGCCGTTCCGGCCCTTCTCCAAGCCGAGTGGCCTTCATAGCACGCAGAGTGATCTTGTGTTCCCTTGTAGGCGGGATAACTGGAACCGTTTACACTCGTGATCGGGAAAATTTCCACAAGGTCGTGGTTCGTCGTGCCCTGCTTGGCTCTCGCCGGCGGGCGCCCCCCGGCCTGCTCGGCCGACGAGGTGGCACCGCCGGCACCGGATGGAGGGTTGCTGGATGGTCGATCGGTCGAAGCGGGAGGAGGCCCTGAGCTGGCGCAAGGGCAGCAGGAGCCAGTCCGCGAGTGACTGCGTGGAGGTCGCGGCGGACGGCCCGGCCGTGCTGGTCCGCGATTCCCGCGCCCCCGCCGCCGGAACGCTCACGCTCGATTCCGCAGAGTGGCGCACCCTGCTGCGCGCCGTCCGGAACGGCGAACTGGACGGCCGCTGAGTCACGCGACTCATTCTCCCCGGTTTTCGCGATAATTGTCGTCCGCCACAATCGGCGGCCCCCTTTTACGGCGGATTCCGACAACGCGGTAACGCGCCGCCGCCGGGCCGGCGCCCGCGGTCGCCGCCGGGCCGCCGGGGCGTTCTCCGGCCGCTCCGGCCGCGCTCCCGCCATCGGCGGATGCGTCAGTAGAGGAACGGCAGCGTGACGCCCTCGGCGCCGGTCAGGTCGCGGCCGTCCGCGCGGCCCATCAGCCACGCGAGCAGGGACGACGCCGGCCCGGACACCTGAATCTCACCGTCGCCGTGGGCGGCGCCGGTGTCGGTGGCGCGTACGCGCAGGCGCGGGGCATCGTCGTCGCGGCGGGCGTAGGCCGCGACGATGTTCGGCAGCATCCGCGCGACGTAGTCCGCGGGCCAGTCGGCGGCCGTGAACCCGGCGTCGAGGTCGACGTGGTGGGTGAGCACCTCGGTGAGCCGCGAGTCGGCGGCCCGCGCGGCGGGGCGGCGGGCGCCCGACGTCCATTCGACGACCCGCTCCCACGCGTCGTCCGGCATCGCCTCGTACGCCTCGGCCCACCGCTCCGCGCTGGCGCGGACGTCTTCGATGAGGACGGCGGCCGGGCGTCCGGCGCCGTCCTCGATCACGGCGGCGCGGGCTTCCATGCTCGGGTACTCGCGTGCCTCGACGCCGGTGCGCGCCCAGGTCAGCAGGCGGGTGCCGCCGTCGGCGTTGCGGGCGACATGGGTGAGGACGTGGCCGCGCGTCCAGCCGGGCAGCAGCGACGGCGCGCGCATGTCCGCGTCGCCCAGCCGGCCGGCGGACGCGAGCAGGTCGCGGGTCGCCGCGGTGATCGCGGCGAGCGGTTCCACGCGGGTCATGTCCGGGGCTCTCACCAGGGGAGCGGGCGGCCGTCACGGAAGAAGCCGCCGGTCGGGCCGTCGTCGGGCAGCGTCGCGGCCCACACGACGCTCGCCGCGCCGTCGGCGACGGGCCGCCCTCCGGGGCCGCCCATGTCGGTCGCGACCCAGCCGGGGCAGACCGCGTTCACCAGCACCCCGTCCGCCCGCAGCTCGGCCGCGAACATCCTGGTCAGCGCGTTGAGCGCGACCTTGGACGCGGTGTAGGCGGGGGTGCCGGAGGTCATGCCCGCCAGCGAGGCGACCTCGCTGGAGACGTTGACGATCCGGCCGTGCGGGCTGCGCCGCAGCACCGGCAACAGCGCCTGCGTCAGCCGCCACGGCCCGTAGAGGTTGGTCTCCGCGGCCTCCCGGACCACGTCCAGGTCCGCGTTCGACGCCCGCTGCCAGGTGTCGTAGGTGATCGCGGCGTTGTTGACCAGCACGTCGAGCCGCCCGATGTCGGCCGCGACGCGTTCGATGTCGGCGGCGGACGTCACGTCCAGCCGGACCGGCGTCGCGCCGGTCTCCTTCGCGGCGCGCTCGGCGGCGGCGGGGTCGCGGGCCCCGAGCAGCACCTCGTGCCCGCGCGCCGCGAGCTGCCGGCACACCTCCAGCCCGATGCCCCGGTTCGCCCCGGTGACCAGCGAGATCGTCATCGTCCATCGCCTCCCCGAACGGATACCCGAAATGATCACGTGTCGGAGCGGCCCGCGTCCACCGGCGGGGGCGGCGGGGCGGCGTCTCAGCGGACGCCGCGCGGGCGGAACTGGACGCTGATCCGCGGGCCCACCGCGCGGGCGCTCTTCGGGATGGCGTGCTCCCACGTCCGCTGGCAGCTGCCGCCCATCACGATCAGGTCGCCGTGCCCCAGCTCCCGCTTGATCGTCGGGCCGCCGCCGCGCGGACGCAGCAGCAGCGGGCGCGGCGCGCCGACCGACAGGATCGCGACCATCGTGTCCTCGCGGGCACCGCGCCCGATCCGGTCGCCGTGCCAGGCGACGCTGTCGCGGCCGTCCCGGTAGAGGCAGAGCCCGGCCGTCCGGAACGGCTCGCCCAGCTCCTCCGCGTAATGCTCGTCCAGCGCGGCCTTGGCCTCGTCCAGCACGGGGTCGGGCAGCGCGGCGCCCTCGTCGTAGAACGACAGGAGGCGCGGCACGTCCACGACCCGGTCGTACATCCGGCGCCTCTCCGCATGCCACGGGACGGACGTGTTGAGCCGCTCGAACAGCGCGTCCGCGCCCGGGATCCAGCCGGGCAGCACGTCGATCCAGGCGCCGTGGGCCAGCCGCGTCCGCCGCGCCTCGCTCAGCGGGCGGGGGCCGGCCTCGTCGGCGCGGTCCAGCAGCGAGCCTTGGAACATGCCCTCACTGTACCCACCGGGTCAAACACATGTTCGATCAGGCCGGGTGTCAGTTGTGGTAGGTGGTGTTGCAGAAGTTCATGAACCCGTGCGGCGCCTTCTTGTCCACCGACTTGCCGTCCACGAGGATCTCGCAGCCGATCACTCCCGTCGGCGCGGCGCCGGCACCGCTGACCGTCAGCGCCGCCGTCGGCCGGTCGCCGGTGTCCGGCATCGGGAACTCCTTGTGCCACGGCAGCTTCACGTTCCTCAGCGTCACCGTCTTGGTGCTCACCGGATCGTTGTAGGTGACCTGGCTGGAGACCTTGCCGGACCCCCACACCACGTACTTGACCTGGTGGACGGTCCCCGTATCGGCCTTACCGACGTCCGGCAGCCGCTGCAGCACCAGGCCCGCGAGGCCCGCGAGCATGCCCTTCGGATCCTTGTCCGGATGCTGGGGGACCTCCGGCAGGATGATCCCGACGGTCAGCGCGCCGCGCCTCGCCTCCACCTCGTACTCGCCCACGTCGGCGCCCAGCGTCGAGTAGTCGAACCAGCTCTCGTCCGCCCCCTGCACCACATTGGACGCCAGGACCGACTGCTTGCCCTTGAGGCGGTCCTGGTGATCGGCCAGCCCCTGCCGGAAGGCGATCTTCGCGCCCTGCGCGGTCCTCTGCAGGGCCAGCGTCAGCTGGTCGCCCAGGATGTACATGCAGTTGATCGCGTTCGAGCCGTCCTGCGCCGGCCCGCCGCTCTCCAGCGGCATGCGCTCGTGGCCGTACCCGGCGTAGTCGCCGTCCGTCAGCAGGCCGCACATCTTCGCCGTCAGCCGCCCGTTCTCCGGCTGCGGCCAGCCCCCGGCGGGCGCGGCCGCCCCCGCCGCCGGCTTCGCGGCCACCTGCCCGGGTCCCGAGGCCTTGCCGTCGCCGTCCCCGCCGCATCCCGACAGGGCGAGCGCCAGCGCGCCGCCCGTCGCGACCGTCCTGATCGCACACCCGCGTCTCACGCTCGCAGACCCTAGGGACGCCCGATTACACCCGGATTACGCGTCCTCGCGTGCGGGAACGTCCGACGTGCCGCATAGCCTGCGCGGGTGTCAGGAGGACTGCCGCGCCCGGTCAGGGCGCTGATCGGCGTGCGCGTGATCAACCAGCTCGGCGCGTACGTCATGGCGTTCCTGGCCGTGCTCGCCGGCCCGGACCTCGCCTCGGCGGCACTGGCCGTCTTCGGCGTCGCGGCGCTCGCGTCCCGGTGGCTCGGCGGCGTCCTCCTCGACCGGCTGGCGCCCCGCACGCTCATCGCGCTCGGCCTCGCGGGCGCGGGCGCCGCCCTGCTCGTTCTCGCCGCCGCGCACGGGCCGCCGCAGACGCTGGGCGCGGTGGCGCTGGTCGGCCTCGCCTTCGAGATCTACGAGCCCGCCACCCAGGAGGCGCTCGCCCGCGCCGCCCCGGCCGGCCGGCAGAGCGACGTCTACGGCGTCCTCGGCACCTCGCTCGTCGCGGCGGGAGCCGTCGGCGGGCTGCTCGCCGCCGTCCTGCTGCCGCTCGGCGCCCGCTGGCTCGCGGTCGTGGACGCGGCGACCTGCCTCGCCGCCGCCGCGCTGGCGCTGGCGTTCCTGCCGCACGAGCCCGTCCGGCGGCGTGTGCGGGACGCCGACAGCGCGCTCCAGGGCCGCTGGCAGGCCCTGATCGCGGAGATCGCCCCGGAGGCCGAACGGCCCCGCTGGTTCGCGTTCTTCGGCTCGTCATGGGGAGTGGCGCAGCCCGCTGTCCCCGGCCTCGCCGCCCTGGCCGGCGGTGCGATGCCGGTCGCGGCGGGCGCGTTCCTGCTCGTCCCGCTCCTCCTCCGGCGGCCTCGCCACCGCGCGTCCGACACCGCCGCGTCCGACGCCGCCGCGTCCGACGCCGCCGCGGCGCGAGGCCGTGCGGCAATCAGGGAACGCGAGCGGAGTCAGGGCGAGCTGGCGTGAACGGGCCGGCCCGGCGCGGAGGCGTCAGGTGTTCAGGGTGGACGCGCGTCGGCGCGGCTTGCGCTGGGAACCGCTGACCTGCCCGTCCCCGCGCTGCGAGCCGCGCGCGGCCGAGCCGCCGCCACGGCCGCCCGTCCGCGAGCCTGCCGCGTTGCGGGCGGTGTCCCGCCCCGCGTTGCGGCCGCTCTCCTGCGCCGGCTTGCGGGTTGCCCCGCCGTCGCGTGTTGCGTTACGGCCGGTCCCGGTGTCGCGCGAAGCATTGCGGGTCGGCGCGGTGTTCCGCGTCGCGTTGCGGCCGGGGGCCGCGTTGCGGGCGGGAGCGGCCTCGCGCGCCGGGGCCGGGTTCTGCGCGGCGGCCCGGCTCGGCTCGCGCGCGCCGGTAATGCGGGCCAGCTCGCCGTCACCGGGACGCACCTGCGTGACGCGCGGCTTGATGCCCGCCTTGGCCATCAGGTCGTCCATCTCGCGGCGCTGCTCGGGCAGGACGAGCGTGACCACGGTCCCGGCGCGCCCGGCGCGGGCGGTGCGCCCGCCGCGGTGCAGGTAGTCCTTGTGGTCGGCGGGCGGGTCGACGTTGACGACCAGGTCGAGGTCGTCGATGTGGATGCCGCGGGCGGCGACGTTGGTGGCGACCAGCACGGTGACGTCCTCGGTGCGGAAGCCCTCCAGCGCGCGGTTGCGCTGCGACTGGGACTTGCCGCCGTGCAGCGCGGCCGCGCGGATGCCGCGGGCCACCAGCTTGCGGACGAGCCGGTCCGCGCCGTGCTTCTTGCCGACGAACATGATCACGCGCCCGGCGCGGGCGGCGATATGAGCGGTCGTGTCCTGCTTGTCGTCGTCGGCGACGTGCAGCAGGTGGTGCTCCATGGCGGTCACCGCACCGGCCGCCGGGTCGACCGAGTGGCTGACCGGGTCATCGAGGAACATGCGGACGAGCCGGTCGACGTTGCGGTCGAGCGTCGCGGAGAACAGCATCCGCTGCCCGCCGGACGGCGTCTGCTCGAGGAGCCGGGTGACCTGCGGGAGGAAGCCCATGTCGGTCATCTGGTCGGCCTCGTCCAGCACGGTGATCCGCACGTCGCCGAGGCGGCAGTCGCCGCGCTCGATGAGGTCGGCGAGGCGCCCGGGCGTGGCGATCAGGACGTCCGTGCCGCGCTTCAGCGCGTTCGCCTGGCGGGACAGCGACATGCCGCCGACCACGGTCGCCGTCCGCAGGCCGACGGCGTCCGCGTACGGCAGCAGCGCGTCGGTGACCTGCTGGGCGAGTTCCCGGGTGGGAACCAGGACCAGGGCGAGAGGGGCGCGGGGCTCGGCGCGGCGGCCGGCGGTGCGGGTGAGCAGCGCCAGGCCGAAGGCGAGGGTCTTGCCGGAGCCGGTGCGGCCGCGGCCGAGGACGTCCCGGCCGGCGATGGCGTTCGGCAGCGTCGCGGCCTGGATCGGGAACGGGTCCGTCACCCCCTGGGCGGCCAGCGCGGTCAGGATGCGCGGCGGCAGCGGCAGCTCGTCGAACGAGGCGATCGGGGGCAGTGCGGGAGTGCGGGTCTCCGGTACCGAGAACTCGGCGTCCGGGCGCGGAGCCTGGACGGCGCTCGCCGGGCGGCGACGGCCGCCCCGGCGGTTTCCGCGCGAGCCGCCACGGGCGGCCGGACGGTCGGTATAGGACAAGGTGAAGCCTTCCTCGGAAGCGGTGCGTTCCGAGGACGTGCTCCGCTACAGCGCCCGACGTCGGGGCCGGGCGAAGAGCTCACAAGAACGAACCGATGCGCGCGGCCGTTGCTCGCGCCGCGCGCTCTCGACAGTGGGGGATCGTGCGGCGGGCCGGCCT
>NZ_JBGNUT010000033.1:0-118631 GCF_041951385.1 Actinomadura sp. NTSP31
CACGGGCAGGCACGCGGAGCGAGTGCAGCGAGCGGAGCGGGCCTGCCCGACGACGAACAGGGCGTTTCGCGCGGAGCTCCAGCGGAGCGCGAAACGCCCTGTTCGTCGCAACGGGGGTTCCAGGGGGTCGCCCCCCTGGGAGATCACGAGAACTCGGCGAGGGTCCTCTCGGCCTCTTCGAGCCAGGCGCGGCGGGCGCCGAGGGCCTCCTCGGCGTCCTTGACGTCCTTGTCGCGGCCGGCGGTGCGGGCCTTGTCCAGCCGCTTCTCCAGCTGCTCGATGGAGCTGCGCAGCTGGTTGACAGTGGCCTCGGCGCGGGCGCGGGCCTCGGGGTTGGTGCGGCGCCACTCCGACTCCTCGGCGGTGCGGACGCCCTCCTCGACCTTGCGGAGCCGGCCCTCGAGGCGGTCGCGCTGGTCGCGGGGCACCATGCCGGCGGCCTCCCAGCGCTCCTGGATCGCACGCAGCGCCTGCCGGGCCTGCCGGACGTCCCGGACGGGCAGCAGCCGCTCGGCCTCGACGAGGATCTTCTCCTTCTCCTCGGCGTTGCCGCGGAACTCGGCGTCGCGCTCGGCGAACACGGCGCTGCGGGCCTGGAAGAAGGTGTCCTGGGCGCCCTTGAAGCGGGCCCAGAGATCCTCCTCGGCGTCCCGGGCGGCGCGGCCGGCGAGCTTCCAGCGGCGCATGAGGTCGCGGTAGGCGGCGGCGGTCTCGCCCCAGTCGGTCGACTCCCGCATCGCCTCGGCCTCGGCGACGAGGCGCTCCTTCTCGCGGCGGGCCTCCTCGCGCTGGTCGTCCAGGGTCGCGAAGTAGACCTTGCGGCGCTTGGTGAAGGCGTTGCGGGCCGACGACAGCCGCTTCCAGAGGGCGGTCTCGGTGGGCCGGTCGATGCGGTCGGCGGCCTTCCACTCCTCGACGAGCTGGCGCAGCCGCTCGCCGCCGTTCTTCCAGTGCGTCTCCTCGACCGCGATCCGCTCGGCCTCGGCGACGATCCGCTCCTTGATCTCGCGGGCCTCGTGCCGGTGCTGCTCGCGCTGGGCCTTGACCTCCTCGCGGCGGCGGCCGACCTGCTCGGTCAGGCCGTCGAGGCGCCGCGCGAGGGCGTCGAGGTCGCCGACGGCGTGCGCCTCGCCGACGGCCTCGCGGAGCCGGGCGATGCTGTGCTGGGCCTGGGCGGGCTGCAGGTCGGTGGTGCGGACGCGCTGTTCGAGGAGGCCGATCTCGGTGGCGAGCGCGTCGTACTTGCGCTTGAAGTAGGCCAGGGCCTCCTCGGGCGCACCGGCCTGCCAGGACCCCACGACGCGTTCGCCGTCGGACGTCCTGACGTACACGGTGCCGTCCTCGTCCACCCGGCCCCAGGGATCGGTCGCGCTGGACACCCTTGCCTCCTGAATCGCAGGTCCGATCGGGCTCATGGCCACCGGACCCTCCACACCTTAGTATCCCGATCGCCTAAACCGGGGCGATCGCGACGTCCTGGATCGTGACCTTCTTCTTGGGCTTGCCGTCGGTCGCCGGGTCGGAGCCCGCCTTGGCGATCTTCTGCAGGACGTCCAGCCCCTTGGTGATCTTGCCGAAGACCGAGTAGGCCGGGTCCAGCTGCGAATCCTTGTAGACCAGGAAGAACTGGCTGCCGTTGGTGTCGGCGCCGGAGTTCGCCATGGCGAGGGTCCCGGCCGTGTACTTGGCGTTCGCCGTGTTCTCGTCGGCGTACTGGTAGCCGGGGCCGCCGCTGCCGGTACCGCTCGGGTCGCCGCACTGCAGGACGTTCAGGCCGCCACTGGTCAGCCGGTGGCAGGGGCTGTCGTCGTAGAAGTTCTTCTGGGCGAGGTAGACGAACGACCCGACCGTGCACGGCGCGGCCTTGGCGTCCAGGTCCATGACGATGTCGCCCTGGTTCGTCTTCACCGTGGCCTGGACGGTGCCCTTGTAGGCGGGCTTCTTCGGCGGAGTGCCGAGGTCCTTGATCTTGCCGGCGGGCCGGCCCGCGCCGTTGTAGGCGCAGTGCAGGCCGTCGGCCTTCGACTTGTCGTCCTTGCCGGTGAACACGACGACGGCCGCGCCTCCCACCACGACGACCGCCACCGCCACCGCGGAGCTGATGATCTTGACGCGGCGGGCCTTGGCGGCCGCTTGCGCCAGCGCCTGCTGCTGCCGCTCGTAGCGCTGCCGAGCGAGCTGCTTCTTGCGGTCCTTCGCCGCCACGTGCCTGCCCTTTCGCCGTGATCAGGTGAACGTGCAGCGCATAGTAGCGGCACCCGCGCGCCGGACGGGCCTCCACCTGAACGAACGTGGAGGAACCCGCGCCGGCCCGCGCCCGGCCCGCCGCTCGCCCCGCGGGCCCTCCCGCGGGGCGCGCCGCGACACGGCGATCGCCGCATCTCGTTCGCGATGGCCGTGGCCGCGCCGGTACGCTCGGGACAAGCCCACCCGAGATGGTTTCAAGGAAGGACGACCGTGCTCGTCGCCGGGTTCCCCGCTGGATCGTTCGCCGCGAACTGCTACGTCGTGGCGCCCGCCGCGGGCGAGGAGTGCGTCATCGTCGATCCGGGCCAGGACGCCGAGGCCGGGATCGAGGAGATCCTGCGCGAGCACCGGCTCAAGCCGGTCGCGGTGCTGCTGACGCACGGCCATATCGACCACGTGTGGTCGGTGGCGCCGGTGTGCGGCGCCAAGGACGTCCCGGCCTACATCCATCCGGACGACCGCGACCTGCTCACCGATCCGGCCAAGGGGCTCTCCCTCGGCCCCGGGCAGCAGATGTTCGGGGGCCTGGAGCTGACCGAGCCGGACGACGTGCAGGAGCTGGCGGACGGCGCGGTGCTGGAGCTCGCGGGGCTGAGCTTCACCGTCGACCACGCGCCCGGCCATACGCCCGGGTCGGTGACGTTCCGGACGCCGAAGAACCAGGAGCTGCCGGACGTGATGTTCACCGGCGACCTGCTGTTCGCCGGCTCCATCGGCCGCACCGACCTGCCCGGCGGGTCCTACGAGGACATCCTCGCGAGCCTGTCCCGGGTGTGCCTGTCCATGCCGGACGAGACGGCGGTCCTGCCCGGGCACGGCACGCAGACCACAATCGGCCGCGAACGCGTCACCAACCCGTTCCTGGCCGAGTTGACTCCGGCCGACGGGCCGACCAAGGGATTCTGAGCCTAAAAGATCATGAGTTCGAGTTTCCGGGCCCCCAAGGGGGTCAGTGAGTACGTTCCGCCGCGCGCGGACCTCTTCTACGCCATCCGCGAGGCGTTCGCCGAGCAGGCGCGGCTGGCCGGCTACGGCTACCTGGAGCTGGCCGTCTTCGAGGACACGAACCTGTTCCGGCGGGGCGTCGGAGAGTCCACCGACGTGGTGTCGAAGGAGATGTACACCTTCGAGGACCGCGGCGGCCGGTCGCTGACGCTGCGGCCGGAGTTCACCGCGACGGTGCTGCGGTCCGTCCTGGAGCACAACCTGCACAAGGGCGCGCTGCCGGTGAAGGTGTGGACGTCCGGGCCCGCGTTCCGCGCCGAGCGCCCGCAGCAGGGCCGGTACCGGCAGTTCTACCAGCTCGACCTGGAGGCGATCGGCAGCGAGGACCCGCAGATCGACGCCGAGACGATCGCGATCGCCGCGAACTGGTACCGCTCGCTCGGCCTGACGCGGGTGCGGCTGCTGCTGAACTCGCTCGGCTGCAAGGAGTGCCGGCCCGCCTACCGGGCGCTGCTGCAGGACTTCCTGCGCAGGCTCGACCTGGACGAGGAGACCCGCGCGCGCGTCGAGATCAACCCGCTGCGCGTCCTGGACGACAAGCGCCCGCAGGTGAAGGCGCAGCTCGCGGACGCGCCGCTGATGGCCGACCACCTGTGCCCGGACTGCAAGGCCTACCACGACCGGGTCCGGGAGCTGCTGTCCGACCTCGGCATCGGCTGGGAGGACACCCCGACCCTCGTCCGCGGGCTGGACTACTACACCCGCACCACCTACGAGTTCGACCACCCGCTGCTCGGCGCGCAGTCCGGCATCGGCGGCGGCGGACGCTACGACGGCCTGTCGGAGGACATCGGCGGCCCGCCGCTGCCCGGCATCGGGTTCGGCCTCGGCCTGGACCGCACGATCCTGGCGCTGGAGGCCGAGTCGGCCGAGGGCGGGGGCGCGGCGTTCGCGCCCGAGTCCCGCTGCGACGTGTTCGGGGTCGCGCTCGGCGAGACCGCCGAACGCCGGCTGTTCGCCCTGGTCGCCGAGCTGCGCCGGGCGGGGATCGCCGCCGACATGTCGTTCGGCGGGAAGAAGCTGAAGGGCGCCATGAAGGACGCCGACCGGTCGGGCGCCCGGTACGCCGTGATCCTCGGTGAGCGGGATATCGCCGGCGGCGTCGCCCAGGTCAAGGATCTGGCCGAGGGCGAGCAGACCGCCGTCCCGCTCACCGGCATCACCACGACGTTGAAGGAAAGGCTCCAGAAATGATCCGCACGCACGAGGCGGGGACGCTCCGCAAGGAGCACGCCGGGCAGCAGGTCACGCTGGCCGGCTGGGTCGGCCGCCGCCGCGACCACGGCGGCGTCACGTTCATCGACCTGCGCGACGCGTCCGGCACCGCGCAGGTCGTCTTCCGCGAGGACGAGGCGGCGCACGACCTGCGCTCGGAGTTCTGCGTGAAGGTCGTCGGCGAGGTCCGCGTCCGGCCCGCCGGCAACGAGAACCCCGAGCTGCCGACCGGCGGCATCGAGGTCGCCGCCACCGACATCCAGGTGCTGTCGGAGTCGGCCCCGCTGCCGTTCCCGATCGAGGGCGACGTCAACGTCAACGAGGAGATCCGGCTCAAGTACCGGTACCTCGACATCCGCCGCGACGCCGTCGCGCGGGCGATGCGGATCCGGTCGGAGGCGTCCTTCCTCACCCACGAGGTCATGCGCGAGCACGGCTTCGTCAACGTCGAGACCCCGACGCTGACCCGCTCCACCCCCGAGGGCGCCCGCGACTTCCTCGTGCCCGTCCGGCTCAAGCCCGGCCACTGGTACGCGCTGCCGCAGTCGCCGCAGCTGTTCAAGCAGCTGCTCATGGTCGGCGGCCTGGAGCGCTACTACCAGATCGCCCGCTGCTACCGGGACGAGGACTTCCGCGCCGACCGGCAGCCGGAGTTCACCCAGATCGACATCGAGATGTCGTTCGCCGACCAGGACGACGTCCTGCAGGTCGGCGAGGACCTCGTCGCGCGGCTGTGGAAGGAGATCGCCGGGTACGAGATCCCCCGGCCGATCCCCCACATCACCTATGCCGACGCGCTGGCCCGGTACGGCTCCGACAAGCCCGACCTGCGGTTCGGCAACGAGCTGACCGACATGACGGAGTACTTCGCCGGCACGTCGTTCCGGGTGTTCCAGGCCCCGTACGTCGGCGCGGTCGTCATGCCGGGCGGCGCGTCCCAGACCCGCAAGGAGCTGGACGGCTGGCAGGACTGGGCGAAGGCCCGCGGCGCCCGCGGCCTCGCCTACGTCCTTCTCCAGGAGGACGGCACGCTCGGCGGCCCGGTCGCCAAGAACCTGTCCGACACCGAGAAGGAGGGGCTCGCCGCGAAGACCGGCGCGTCCCCCGGTGACGCGGTCTTCTTCGGGGCCGGGAAGCGGCACGCCACCCAGGAGCTGCTCGGCGCCGCCCGCCTGGAGATCGGCCGCCGCGGCGGCCTGATCGACGCGTCGGCGTGGAACTTCGTGTGGGTCGTCGACGCGCCGATCTTCGAGCCGGTGGAGAACGACAAGGGCGAGCAGATCGGCTGGACGTCGGTGCACCACCCGTTCACCGCGCCGAAGCCGCAGTTCGCCGACACCTTCCACGAGGACCCGGGCTCCGCGCTCGCCGACGCCTACGACCTCGTCCTCAACGGCAACGAGATCGGCGGCGGCTCCATCCGCATCCACCGCGCCGAGATGCAGCAGCGGGTGTTCGACGTGCTCGGGCTGTCCAAGGAGGAGGCCGAGTCGCAGTTCGGCTTCCTGCTGGAGGCGTTCAAGTTCGGCCCGCCCCCGCACGGCGGCATCGCGTTCGGCTGGGACCGCACCGTCATGCTGCTGGCCGGCGGGGACACCATCCGCGACGTGATCGCCTTCCCGAAGGCCGCGTCCGGCCTCGACCCGCTGACCGCCGCGCCCACCACGATCACCCCGGCGCAGCGCAAGGAGGCCGGCGTCGACGTCATCCCCGAAGACGCCCCCGCCGAGAGCTGACCGGGCGGCCACGCCGAAGGGCGGCCACCGCGAAACCGCGGTGACCGCCCTTCGGCGTTGTCAGCGGGTGGCGCCGCTCGTCACGCGGTAGACGTCGTAGACGCCGTCGATGGTGCGGACGGCCTTGAGAACGTGGCCGAGGTGCTTGGGGTCGCCCATCTCGAAGGTGAAGCGGGAGACGGCGACGCGGTCGCGGGTCGTGGTGACGGACGCGGACAGGATGTTGACGTGCTGGTCGGACAGCACGCGCGTCACGTCCGACAGCAGGCGGGGACGGTCGAGGGCCTCGACCTGGATCGCGACGAGGAACACCGAGTCCTCGCCGGGCGACCACTTGACGTCGATCAGCCGGTCGGGCTGCGCCTTCAGGGCGGCGACGTTGGCGCAGTCGGCCCGGTGGACGGAGACGCCGTGGCCGCGGGTGACGAAGCCGACGATGTCGTCGCCGGGGACCGGGGTGCAGCAGCGCGACAGCCGGACCCACACGTCCGGGTCGTCGGCGACGACGACGCCCGGGTCGCCCGCCGGGCGGGTCCGCTTGCGGCGGGTCGGCAGGGCGATCTCGGCGAGGTCCTCTTCGGCGCTCTCCACGCCGCCGAGGGCGTCGACGAGGCGCTGGACGACGGTCTGCGCGGACACGTGGCCCTCGCCGACCGCCGCGTACAGCGAGGACACGTCGGTGTAGCGCATGTCGCGGGCGAGGGCGAGCAGCGCCTCCCCCGACATCATCCGCTGCAGCGGCATGTTCTGCTTGCGCATCGCGCGGGCGATCGAGTCCTTGCCGGACTCGATCGCGGTGTCGCGGCGCTCCTTGGAGAACCAGTGCTTGATCTTGTTGCGGGCGCGGGCGCTCTTGACGAAGCCGAGCCAGTCGCGGCTCGGGCCGGCGTCCTGCGACTTGGAGGTGAACACCTCGACGGTGTCGCCGTTGTCGAGGGTCGATTCGAGGGGGACGAGGCGGCCGTTCACGCGGGCGCCGATACATCGGTGCCCGACCTCGGTGTGGATCGCGTACGCGAAGTCGACGGGCGTGGCGCCCTGCGGCAGCGCGATGACGTCGCCCTTCGGGGTGAAGACGAACACCTCGGAGACCGACAGGTCGAAGCGCAGCGACTCCAGGAACTCGGCCGGGTCGGCGGTCTCCTTCTGCCAGTCGAGGAGCTGGCGGAGCCACTGCATGTCGCCGGCCTTGCGGCCGCCGACCGTCTCCTCCTTGTACTTCCAGTGCGCGGCGACGCCGTACTCCGCGCGCCGGTGCATGCCCCAGGTGCGGATCTGCAGCTCGACGGGCTTGCCCTCGGGGCCGATCACCGTCGTGTGCAGCGACTGGTACATGTTGAACTTCGGCATCGCGATGTAGTCCTTGAACCGGCCGGGGACCGGGTTCCATCGCGCGTGGATCGAGCCGAGGGCGGCGTAGCAGTCCCGGACGCTGTCGACGAGGACCCGGATGCCGACCAGGTCGTAGATGTCGTCGAAGCTGACGTCGCGGGCGATCATCTTCTGGTAGATCGAGTAGTAGTGCTTCGGCCGGCCCGTCACGGTGGCCTTGATCCGGGCCTCGCGCAGGTCGGTGGAGACGTTCTCGATCACTTCCTGCAGGTAGACGTCCCGGCGCGGGGCGCGCTCGGACACCAGCCGGGCGATCTCGTCGAACCGCTTGGGGTACATCGTGGCGAACGCGAGGTCCTCCAGCTCCCACTTCAGCGTGTTCATTCCGAGGCGGTGCGCGAGGGGCGCGAACACCTCGAGGGTCTCGCGGGCCTTCTTCTCCTGCTTGTGCCGCGGCATGTAGCGCAGCGTCCGCATGTTGTGCAGCCGGTCGCCCAGCTTGATCACCAGGACGCGGATGTCGCGGGACATCGCCACGACCATCTTGCGGACGGTCTCGGCCTCGGCGGCCTCGCCGTACTTGACCTTGTCGAGCTTGGTGACGCCGTCGACGAGCGCGGCGATCTCGTCGCCGAAGTCGGCGCGCAGCTCCTCGAGGGCGTACTCGGTGTCCTCGACCGTGTCGTGCAGCAGCGCCGCGCACAGCGTCTCGGTGTTCATGCCGAGTTCGGCGAGGATGGTCGCGACGGCGAGCGGGTGCGTGATGTACGGGTCGCCGCTCTTGCGCTTCTGGTCGCGGTGGTAATGCGCCGCGACGTCGTAGGCGCGCTCGATCAGCCGCAGGTCGGCCTTGGGGTGGGTGTTGCGGACCGTCTTGATGAGCGGCTCGAGCACCGGGTTCATAGTGGGACCCCGCTGGGCGCCCAGTCTGGCGAGCCTGCGGCGCACCCGGGCGGCGGACGGCGGAATCGCGGCCTGCGTCGGCCTGGTCTGGGCATCGGAGGGGGTCGCTCCCGGTCCGGCGGGCGGCTGCGGTGTCGCGGGCCCTCCGACGGGGCGGGCCGCGGCGGCCGGCGCATCGGAGGCTCCATCGGCGGAGGGCGCCGCGCTCCGCGGCTTCTCCCCTGGCGAAACGGATGATGTGCCGGCGGACGGTTCCGCGGCGGACGGTTCACCCGCGGGCGGCCTGGTCCTCGCCGGCTTCTCGGCGGGCGGCTTCTCGGACGGCTTCTCGGCGGACGGCTTCGCCGCCGGCGGCTTCTCGGCGGGCGGTTCCGGTTCCGAGGGCTGGGCGGCAGGTGAGCCCGCGGCGGACGGTTCGGTGGCGGGCGGTTCCTGGCCGGTGGCGGGCGGACGGCCGGCGGGCCGGTCGGCGGTGCGCCGCCCCGCGGCGGTGGACGCACCGGTGCCCCCGGCGGGCTCCACGGCGGCGTCCCGCTCCCGGCGGGCGTCGTCCGCGGCGTCCGCTGCGGCGTCGGTCACCGCTCCGGTCGATGCCACCTCACCGCGCACCCAGCCTCCTCAGCCCTCGCGGGCGTCGTCTCCGCGGGAACGCGCCCGTCCCCGGCGGACCCTGTTGGCGCCAGTGTATCCGCCGGTCATTTCGTCCTAGACCGTAACCAATGACTGGACGTCCAGATTCCCCAGCTTGTCGCGCCCGTGCAGGAACGACAGCTCCAGCAGCACCGACAGGCCGACGACCTCGCCGCCGCCCCGGCGGACCAGCTCGGCGGCGGCCCGGGCCGTCCCGCCGGTAGCCAGCACATCGTCGACGATCAGCACCCGGTCGCCGGGCTCGAAGGCGTCGACGTGGATCTCGATCGTCTCGGTCCCGTACTCGAGATCATAGGTCTCCTCGTGCGTGCGCGAGGGCAGCTTCCCCTTTTTGCGCACCGGGACGAACCCCGCGCCGAAGTGGTAGGCGACCGGGGCGGCGAGGATGAACCCGCGCGCCTCGATCCCGACGATCTTGTCGACGGTGCCGCGACCGTAGTGGTTGACGATCGTGTCCACGACCCCGGCGAACGCCACGTGGTCGGCCAGCAGCGGCGTGATGTCCTTGAACACCACGCCCGGCTTCGGATAGTCGTCCACATCGCGGATCCGCTCCTGGATCAGCTTGCCGAGGTCCACCGTTTCACTCCCTGTGACGAATCCCACGTGTTCCTGCCCAGAACCGGGCCGTGCCCGCGCCCGTCACCACGGTGGGTGACCGGCGCGGGCACGGCCCGTCTCCGCTCTACTTGCCGCCGCCGCGGCGCTGCTGGCGGGTGCCGCGGCGCGGCTGCTGCCGCGGCCCCGTCTGCACGACCTTCCGGATGGTCACCCCGGTCGGCAGGCCGTCGGCGGCCTCCGCCGGGTCACCGGCGTCGTCGTCCGGTCCGTCGTCCGCCGGAGCGTCGCCGGACGGCCCGGTGGCGGCCTTGACCTTGGCGTTCCTCACCTGCCGCTTGGCGCTCTGCTCGCGGCGGGCGATGTTCGCGCGGATCTGCTTGTACTTCGGTTCCCGCTCCTTGAGCTGGACGAGCAGCGGCGTCGCCACGCACAGCGAGGAGTAGGTACCGATGATCATGCCGACGAACAGGGCGAGCGACAGGTCCTTCAGGGTGCCCGCGCCGAACAGCGTGGTGCCGATGAACAGGATGGCGCCGACCGGCAGGATCGCGACCAGCGAGGTGTTCAGCGACCGCACCAGCGTGCTGCTCAGCGCCTGGTTCGCCGCCTCGCTGTAGGTCGTCCTGGAGGTCGGGCCGAGCGGCTTGGTGACCTCCTTGATCATGTCGAAGACGACCACCGCGTCGTACAGCGAGTACCCGAGGATCGTCAGGAACCCCAGCAGCGTCGCGGGGGTGACCTCGAACCCGGACCAGGCGTACACGCCGGCGGTGATGATCAGGTCGTGCACCAGGGCGACGACCGCGGCGAGCGCCATCCGCCACTCGAACGCCACCGACAGGTAGCCGATGATCAGGATCATGAAGACGACCAGCGCCTGCCACGCCTTCTTCTGGATCTCCCCGCCCCAGGAGGCGCCGACCACCTGGGTGCTGACCTTGCTGGCGGGGACCTTCAGCTCCTTGGTGATGTTCGCCTTGACCTCGGTGACCCGCTCCGAGGGCAGGCTCTCGGTGGTGATCCGCCAGTCGTCGCCGGCCTTCTGCACGATCGCCTCGTGGGTGCCGGCGCCCGTGACGGCGCCGCGCACCTGCTCGATCGAGGAGCCCTGCGCCTTGAAGGTGAAGACCGACCCGCCCTTGAACTCCACGCCGAAGTTGAGGCCCTGGATCAGCAGCCCGGCGATCGACAGGATCAGCAACGCCCCGGACAGCGAGTACCAGATCTTCGGCTTGCCGACGATGTCGGCGCTGATCTCGCCTCGGTAGATCCGGGAGATGACCGCGCGCAGCCCCATGTCTCAGGCCTCCTGGCTCGTCTTGCGGGCGGTGGCGCCGGCGGTGTCCGGCGTGGTGCGGCGCAGCCGCTTGGCGTCCAGCCCCGACATCGGATGGCCCCGGCCGAAGAACGCCGTCCGCGACAGCAGCGCGACCATCGGCTTGGTGAAGAAGAACACCACCACGATGTCGATCAGCGTGGTCAGGCCCATCGCGAACGCGAACCCGGCGACGCCGCCGACCGCGAGGAAGTACAGCACCAGGGCGGCCAGGAAGGTCACGGCGTCGGCGACCAGGATGGTGCGCCGCGCCCGCTTCCAGGCGTTCTCCACCGAGGAGCGGAGCTTGCGGCCCGCCCTCAGCTCGTCCCGCAGCCGCTCGAAGTAGACGATGAACGAGTCGGCGGTGATGCCGATCGACACGATCAGGCCGATGATGTGCGGCAGCGAGAGCCGGAAGCCCATCCCCTCGCCGAGGATCACCACCGCCTCGTAGGTGATCACGGAGGCCACGATCAGGCTGGACACCGCGACGAGGCCGAGGCCCCGGTAGTAGAGCAGGCAGTAGAAGACGACCAGGCCGAGGCCGATCGCGCCGGCGATCAGGCCGCCGGTCAGCTGGTCGGAGCCGAGCGTGGACGACACCTCGTCGATGGAGCTCTGCTTGAACTCCAGCGGCAGCGCCCCGTACTTCAGCACGTTCGCCAGGTCGGTCGCGTACTGCTGGGTGAAGCTGTCGGCGGGCCCGTCGATGCTGGCGTTGCCGCCGGTGATCGCGCCCTGGTTGATCTGCGGCGCGGACACGACCTGGCCGTCCAGCACGATCGCGACCTGCGCCTGCGGCGCGGACGGGTCGCCCTGGTAGGCCTTGGACGCGTCGGTGGTGACGTCGCCGAACTGCTTGGCGCCCTTGCCGTCGAACTTCAGCGACACCGACCAGCTCGCCTGGCCCTGCTGGGAGTTCGGCGGCATCGCGGTCGCGCTCTTGACGTTCTCGCCCAGCACCCGGACCGGCCCGAGGATGTACTTGCCGACCTGGCCGTCCTCGACCTTCTGGGCGCACGCCGCGACGAACTTGCGGTTCGGGTCGTTGGCGCCCGGCGCGTGGCGGTCGCCGTTGTAGCAGTCGAGCGACTCGAACTGCTGGATGACCGCCTTGTCGGTGACACCGGCGTAGGTCTGGGCGCCGGTGGACGGCGACGGCGACACCAGCGGCGAGGACGGCGACGCCGACGGGGACGCCGAGGGCGACGGCGAGCCCGACCCGGACGGGTTCGGCGTCGGCGCCGCGAGGGCGTCCGAGACCGCCCGCTTGCGCGGCGTCGCGGACGGCGACGCGGAGGGGGAGGCCGACGGGGACGCCGAGGAGCCCGGGCTCGCCTTGCCGGTCGGGCTGGCCGACGGGGTGGCGGTGGCGCCGCCGGCCGTCGGCTTGCCGTCGGTGTAGGCGAACACCTGCCGGAACTGCAGCTTGGCGGTCGTGCCGATCAGCCCGACGACGCGGCCCTGCCCCTCGCCGGGCACGTTCACCACGATGTTGTTGCTGCCCTGCTTGGCGACCTCGGCGTCGGACACGCCCAGACCGTTGACCCGCTGCGTCATGATCTTGACGGCCTGGTCCATCAGGTCCGCCGGCGGGTTCTTCCCCTTCTCGGTCTTGGCGGTGAGCGTGACGGTCGTCCCGCCCGCCAGGTCCAGGCCGAGCTTGGGCTTGGTCTGTCCCTGCAGGAGCGCGACGCCTGCCAGGATCGCGATGACCGCGAAGAGCGCGAAGAGCGTGCGCCCGGGCTTGGGAACGTTGCTAGGCGAGGCCACTGGTCGTTTTCTTTCCCGTCTCGAGTCGTTGCCGGAGGCGTGTCAGGCCGAGGGCTTCTCCCCGGCCTTGGCCTTCGCCTTGGGCTTGGACTCTTCGGCCTCGTCCTCGTCGAGCTCGTCGAGGTCGGCGGTGTCCTTGGACAGGTCCACCTCGGACGGCTCGTCCTTGACCAGGTCGACGCGCTCGCCGTCCTCGCCGTCCTCGAGCTCGTCCTCGTCGGCCTCGTCGTCCAGCTCCTCGGGCTCGTCGCCCTTGAGGACCTGCATGACGGCCTGCTTGACGAAGTGGACCTCGACGCCCGGCGCGATCTCCAGCAGGAGACCGTCGTCGTCGACGGAGACCACGGTGGCGCGGATGCCGCTGGTCGTCAGCACCCGGGCACCCGGCTCCATGGCGCTCTGCATGTTCATCTGCTCCTTGCGCCGCTTGCTCTGCGGGCGGATGAGCAGGAAGTAGAACACCACGGGGACGGCGAGGAGCAGCAGCAGGTTGAAACCCCCGCCGCCGGACGACGCCGCCAAAATCATGTCGCTGCCCATTACTGGGGCATCCTTCCGATGTGGTTTGCCCAGCCTGTGACCGGATCGGCCACCCCATGGGGAACGCGGGCTGGAGACGGTGGAACCAAGTCCCGGAGTCTAGAGAGTACGCGAGACCCCGGCAACGACGTGACGATCCGCGGTGCCGGGAAGTTCCCATCCCGTTACAACATGATCACTATTCGGGCCGATCGGCGTCGTCGTCCACCTCGAACAGCGTACCGGCCATCGGGGAGGAGGCGGGCTGGGCGATGCCGAGATGCGCCCACGCGGCGGGCGTCGCGATGCGCCCGCGGGGCGTCCGGGCCAGCAGTCCCTGCCGGACGAGGAACGGCTCGGCGACGACCTCGACCGTCTCCGGCTCCTCCCCCACCGACACCGCCAGCGTCGACAGCCCCACCGGCCCGCCCGCGAACTTGCGCATCAGCGACTCCAGGACGGCCCGGTCGAGCCGGTCGAGACCGCGCTCGTCCACCTCGTAGAGTTTGAGCGCCGCCCGCGCCAGCTCCCGCGTGATCACGCCGTCGGCGCGGACCTCGGCGTAGTCGCGGACGCGGCGCAGCAGCCGGTTGGCGATCCGGGGCGTCCCCCGGGACCGCCCGGCGACCTCCGCGGCGCCGTCGTCGGTGATCTCCACGTCCAGCAGCCGCGCCGACCGCCGGACGATCACCTCCAGCTCGGCGGGCGCGTAGAAGTCCATGTGCGCGACGAACCCGAACCGGTCGCGCAGCGGCCCCGGCAGCATCCCCGCCCGGGTCGTCGCGCCGACCAGCGTGAACGGCGCGATGTCCAGCGGGATCGCGGTCGCGCCCGGCCCCTTGCCCACGACGACGTCGACCCGGAAGTCCTCCATCGCCATGTAGAGCATCTCCTCGGCCGGGCGCGCCAGCCGGTGGATCTCGTCGAGGAACAGCACCTCGCCCTCGGCGAGCGTGGACAGCACCGCCGCCAGGTCGCCGGCCCGCTCGATCGCCGGGCCCGAGGAGATCCGCAGCGGCTGCCCCAGCTCCGCCGCGATGATCATCGCGAGGGTCGTCTTGCCCAGGCCGGGACCGCCCGACAGCAGCACGTGATCGGGCACCCGGCCGCGCCGCAGCGCCCCGCGCAGCACCAGCGACAACTGCTCGCGGACGCGCTCCTGCCCGACGAAGTCGGCCAGCTTCTTCGGCCGCAGCGCGGCCTCGATCACCTGCTCCTCGGCGCCCTCCGCGTCCGCCGAGACGAGCCGGTCCGCCTCGTCCATCACTTGGCGAGCTTCTTGAGCGCGGACCTCAGCAGGGTCGCGACCGGGGGCGCCTCGGCGCCGTCCAGGTCGGCGGCGACGGCGTCGACCGCGGCGTCGGCGTCCTTGGCGGACCAGCCGAGGTTGACCAGCCCCATCTGGACCTGCGGGCGCCACGCCTGCGCGGCGGCGGGCGCGCGGACGTCGCCGGCGGCGTCGCCGGTCGGGCCGCCGAGCCGGTCCTTCAGCTCCAGGACGATGCGCTGGGCGCCCTTCCTGCCGATGCCCGGCACCTTGGTCAGCGCGGCCAGGTCCTCGGTGGCGACCGCGCGGCGCAGCGCGTTCGGGGTGTGCACGGCGAGCATCGCCAGGGCCAGGCGGGGACCGACCCCGCTGGCGGTCTGCAGCAGCTCGAAGACCGCCCGCTCGTCGTCGTCGGCGAAGCCGAACAGGGTCAGCGAGTCCTCCCGGACGATCAGCGAGGTGGGCACCTTCGCCTGGTCGCCGACCCGCAGCCCGGCGAGCGTGGCGGGCGTGCACTGCACCGCGAGGCCGACGCCGTGCACGTCGATCACCGCGCCGTCCGGCCCGGCGGCGGCCACCTGGCCGCTGACGAAGGCGATCACTTGATGCTTCCTCCTCTGCTCGGGTCCTTCCTGCGGACGCCCCCGGGGCTCGGCGGGCCGTCCCCCGGGGCGGTGCCGCCGCGGGCGGCGAGCCGCTCGCGCTCGGCCCGCGCCGCCTGCTCGATCCGCGCGACCTGCGCCCGCGCGAGCCGCTGCTGCGCTCCCCCGCGCCACACGTGGCAGATGGCGAGCGCGAGCGCGTCCGCCGCGTCCGCCGGCCTGGGCGCCGTCTCCAGGCTCAGCAGCCGGGTCACCATCGTCGTGACCTGCGCCTTGTCGGCGCGGCCGTTGCCGGTGACGGCGGCCTTGGCCTCGCTCGGGGTGTGCAGCGCGACCGGCAGGCCGCGCCGGGCGGCGGCCAGCATCGCGATGCCGGCGGCCTGCGCGGTGCCCATCACCGTGCGGACGTTGTGCTGGGAGAACACCCGCTCGACGGCGACGGCGTCGGGGCGCAGCTCGTCCATCAGCGCCTCGATCCCCCGCTCGACGCCCAGCAGCCGCAGCGCGTGGTCCTCGCCGGGGTCGGTCCGGACCACCGACACGTGGACCAGGTGCAGCCGCTTGCCGGGCGCGCCCTCGACGACGCCCACCCCGCACCGGGTGAGCCCGGGGTCCACCCCCATCACCCGCACGGCCGCTCCTTCGATCATGTGTTCGGCCGAACACGCTACCAACTCAGGATGACATCGTCCGCCCGCGGCGGGCGTGTCCCATCAGAAGTAGTCGAGGGAGAAAGGGACGGCCGCGAACGGGGCGGAGAGCGCTCCGGCGTCCCCGCCCTGCAGCAGCCCGGCACGGCGCAGGGTCGCGACCGGAATGCCCGCGTAGAGCGCGGACAGGCCCCGCGCGCCCAGGCGCACTGCGGCGGCGTCCTCTCCGGAACGCTCCAGCCGGCCCTCGCCGTCCTTGATCTCCAGGCGCCAGTGGCCGGAGTTCGCGGGCCGCTGCGGGTCGTCGATCTTCAGCGGAACCGCGGCGGTCACGCCCTCCGGGTAGCCGCGCGCCGCGATCGCGGCGGGCGCGTCCACCACCCGCAGCATCCACTGGCTGCGCTGGACGGTCTCCTTCTCGCGCTCGCCCGGCAGCCACAGGACCGGGTCCATGGGCGACACGCAGGCACGGACGGTCGGGGCGGTTGAGGAGCCGGAGCCCACGATGGCCCACAGCGCGCGCAGCGTCCGCTCCGAGGACGCCACGGCCCGGACGACCTCCAGCGCGGTGTTGCCCTTGGCCCAGCGGTAGGCGAGGAACCCGTCCTCGGCCAGGTAGCAGTACACGTCGCGGTCGTCGAGGAAGGCCGGCCACATGCTCGCGTGCCACCCGATCGGGCCGCAGTCGCCGGCGGCCGCGTGGGCGCGTCCGATCACGGCCGCGACCTCCGCCGCGTCACCGGGCCCGGCGCGGCGGACCGGCATCCGCTCGGCGGCGATGCCGCGCAGCGCCTCGGCCGGGATCTCGATCTTGTGCTGGGCGCCGGCGTGCTCCCAGCCGAGCGAGCGGTAGATCCGCGTCGTCGCCGGGTACAGCATCGACAGCGCGTGCCCGAACCCCGCGCAGCGCTCCAGGATGTCGGTCATCAGGCGGCGTCCGAGCCCGCGCCCGCGCTCCTCCGGCGCGACCGTGACGCCGCCGATGCCGCCCATCGAGACCGCCCGCCCGTGCCACCACTGGGTCATGTCGTGGATGCGGCCCGTCGCCACGACGCGGTCGCCGTCGAAGCCCGCGAACTGCCGCCCCGCCGCCGCCACCGGCGCGGTGTTGCGCAGCGTCGCCTCCCACTCGGCGTCCGGCAGCGCCCCGAAGGCGCGGGCGCGGATGTCGCGGGTGCTGTCCATCTCGCCGGGTTCGAGGGCACGAATCTCCATGATCCCGACCGTAGGCCATGCCGGCGGCCTCCCGGAACGCCGGACGCCGCCGCGCCCTCGCGGGCTGCGGCGGCGTTCACGGCACGGGACGCGCCTCAGGCGTCGATCTTCTCCATGACCTCGTCCGAGACGTCGAAGTTGGCGTAGACGTCCTGTACGTCGTCGGAGTCCTCCAGCGCGTCCAGGAGGCGGAAGACCTTCTTGGCGTTCTCCTCGTCCAGCGGGACGGTCACGCTGGGCAGGAACTTGCTCTCGGCCGACTCGTAGTCGATGCCGGCCTCCACGAGGGCGGTGCGGACCGCGACCAGGTCGCCGGCCTCGCTCACGACCTCGAAGTTCTCCTCGTCGAGCTCGTTGACCTCTTCGGCGCCGGCGTCCAGGACGGCCATCATGACGTCGTCCTCGCTGGTGCCCGCCTTCGGGACGATCACGACGCCCTTGCGGGTGAACATGTACGACACCGAGCCGGGGTCGGCGAGGGAGCCGCCGTTGCGGGTGAGGGCCACCCGGACCTCGGAGGCCGCGCGGTTGCGGTTGTCGGTCAGGCACTCGATCAGGACGGCGACGCCGCCGGGGGCGTAGCCCTCGTAGGTGATGTTCTGCCAGTCCGCGCCCCCGGCCTCCTCACCGGCGCCGCGCTTGCGCGCGCGCTCGATGTTGTCGTTGGGGACGGAGTTCTTCTTCGCCTTGTAGATGGCGTCGTAGAGGGTGGGGTTCGCGTCGGGGTCGCCGCCGCCGGTGCGGGCCGCCACCTCGATGTTCTTGATCAGCTTGGCGAAGAGCTTGCCCCGCTTGGCGTCGAGGGCCGCCTTCTTGTGCTTGGTCGTCGCCCATTTGGAATGGCCGGACATTCAGTCAATCCTCCTTGCGCATCGCCCGGCGCACCAGATCGGCGAAGTAGTGGTGCACGCGGAAGTCGCCCGTCAGCTCCGGATGGAAGGCGGTCGCCATCAGGCGGCCCTGGCGGACGGCGACGATCCTACCGGCGTTCGGCCCGGTCTCGGCGCGTCCGAGGACCTCGACGGCGTCGCCGACGGACTCCACCCAGGGTGCGCGGATGAAAACGGCGTGGTACGGCGTGTCCCCCATACCGGTCAGCGGGACGTCGGACTCGAAGGAGTCGACCTGCCGGCCGAACGCGTTGCGCCGCACGGTCATGTCGATCCCGCCGACGGTCTCCTGGCCCGCCGCGCCGTCCCGGATCCGGTCCGCCAGCATGATCATGCCGGCGCAGGAGCCGTAGGCGGGCAGGCCCGCCTCGATCCGCTTGCGCAGGGGCTCCAGCAGCTCGAACGCGCGCGCCAGCCGCCACATGGTGGTGGACTCCCCGCCCGGCAGGACCAGCCCGTCGACCTGGTCGAGCTCCTCGGCGCGGCGCACCGTCACAGTGCGCGCCCCGGCCTGGTCGAGCGCGCGGGCGTGCTCGAACACGTCGCCCTGGAGGGCGAGGACGCCGATCGTCGGTACGGCAGCAGTCACGTGGGGAACCTCTCGGGGGTCGCGCGGCGGCACGGGCGGGCCATGGCCCTGGACACTCTCTACAACACCGGGCAGCCGGGCTGATCTTCCCCGGGGCGTGCCCGGCGCCCTGGGCCGGAGTCGCGAAGACTACGCGTGCTTGAAGCGGCGGAGCGGGAGCTCCAGCGGCAGGAACCCGTCCTTGCCGCGGTCGGCGATGCCGCGGCCGAACATGTGCGCCGCGGCGAGCGCCAGCCCGAACTCCTCGTGGTCGAAGGGCAGCGGCACGTCCGGCGCGCCGGCGTCGATGGCCCGCCAGAACGGCAGCTCCGCGGGGAGCCGCTCGCCCTGGTCGACGACGACGCCGTCCTCGGCGGTGACGAACACGTCGCGGAGCAGCTCGCCCGCGGTGTACCAGCGGAACCAGCAGCCGCGGATGACCGTGTGCAGGACCAGCACGCCGCAGGACGCGCCGGGCAGCGCGGCGGCCGCGGTGTCGGCGATCCGGCGGGCGTCGTCGTCCAGGCAGAACAGCCGCCGGTCGCACAGCAGCAGCGCCCGCTCGAACGCGCCGACGAACAGCTCGTCCTCGTACGGCCAGAGCGCGAAGTCCAGGACCGTGTCACCGGTCTCGGTGAGGGTGGCCGCCGGGTAGAGGCCGCGCGCGATCCGCGCTGCCGCGTCCGGGTCGGGCACCAGGCCCGGCCGGAACACCTCGGTGGGTTCACCCGCGCTCGCGCACGCCAGCGCGACGGACCAAGCCATGCTCTCCCCTCCCGCGGCCGGGCACCGCGCAGGGGCGCCCGGTCTCCGGGGGGCCCGCCCCGGTGACCCGGCCCCTCACCGGCCGCGCCGCCAGCGTAATCCCTCCGGCGGCGCGCCGGGGAGGGGGATCCCGCCGGCGGAACGGGTCACCAGCCGCGGTGGGCGAACTTCTGGTCCTCGCCGAGGGAGGCGACGTTGATGCCGACCATGGCGTCGCCGAGGCCGCGGGACACCTTGGCGATCACGCCGGGGTCGTCGTGGAAGGTGGTGGCCTTGACGATCGCCTCGGCGCGCTGCGCGGGGTTGCCGGACTTGAAGATGCCGGAGCCGACGAACACGCCCTCGGCGCCGAGCTGCATCATCATCGCGGCGTCGGCCGGGGTGGCGATGCCGCCGGCGGTGAACAGCACCACGGGGAGCTTGCCGGCCTTCGCGACCTCCTTGACGAGCTCGTAGGGGGCCTGCAGCTCCTTGGCGGCGACGAACAGCTCGTCCTCCGCCAGGTTCTGCAGCCGGCGGATCTCCTGCCGGATCCGCCGCATGTGCGTGGTGGCGTTGGAGACGTCGCCGGTGCCGGCCTCGCCCTTGGAGCGGATCATCGCCGCGCCCTCGGTGATGCGGCGCAGCGCCTCGCCGAGGTTGGTGGCGCCGCAGACGAAGGGGACGGTGAACGCCCACTTGTCGATGTGGTTCTCGTAGTCGGCGGGGGTGAGCACCTCGGACTCGTCGACGTAGTCGACGCCGAGGGCCTGCAGCACCTGGGCCTCGACGAAGTGGCCGATGCGGGCCTTGGCCATCACCGGGATCGACACCGCGCCGATGATGCCGTCGATCATGTCGGGGTCGCTCATCCGGGAGATGCCGCCCTCGGCGCGGATGTCGGCGGGCACCCGCTCCAGCGCCATCACCGCGACGGCGCCGGCGTCCTCGGCGATCTTCGCCTGCTCGGGGGTGACGACGTCCATGATCACGCCGCCCTTGAGCATCTCCGCCATGCCGCGCTTGACGCGGGCGGTCCCGGTCTCGGGCGCGTTCTCCGGGGCGGAATTCAAAGTGGACACGGGCATTCCTCACGTGCGCGGACGACAGGTCGCCTTCCATGGTATTGCCTGCTTGAGGGCCGTTTCGACGCCCCTCCGGGGGCAGGCCAATGGGCGGGAATTGGCCGTTGACCGGGCGCCCGCGGCGCTATGGAATGTGGGGCTTGCCGTCGTTCAGCAGGACCACCCAGACCTGCCCCCGCGCGAACGTCATCGGCTTGCCGCCGGGGGTGGTGTAGGTCGTCCCGGCCGTCTCCGAGGGGCGCGACCACTTGGCGTCGTAGGACTTGCCGTCGCGCAGCACGGTGGCGCGGCCGGTGCCCGTCGTCTGGATCAGCGGGGTGTAGCTGCCGAGGAAGTCGTGGAACTTCGAGCGGGTGGTCTTGGCGTACTGGACGACGATCGTGGCGCCGCCGAGGCGGCCGCCTTCGGCCGCGATGTCGGGCTTGCCGCCCCAGCTGGCGAGCCAGCGCTTCGCCTTGGCCGACCAGGTGAACCCCATGGTCGCGGCCGGCCATTTCGCGGTGAACGACCCGGTCGGCTTGCCGCCTTCCGGCGCCGGGCCGAACCGGAAGCCGATGTCGCGGGGCGCGGACGCCTTGGGCGCCTTCTTGAGCAGGGCCTTCGGGTCGCCGTAGAGGTTGTACGGGATCTGCCTCGCACTGGAGCGGGAGTAGGCGGAACCGGCGTTCTCCTGTGAGATGTCGTACACCGGCGCCTTGCGGATGTACTTCTTCATCTTGCTCTGCACACCGGAGAACGCGAAGGCGGGATGCCCGAACTGCGGAAGGATGTGCAGGTCGGAGATCCGGGCGCTGCGGACCGGCCCGACGCGCTTGGGCAGCTTCGAGGAGTACACCGCCATCAGGCGGGTCTCGCCGCCCTCCACCTGCTCGACGTAGACGATGTCGGCGGCGGACACCCCCGCCTGCGGCAGCGCGGGCTTGGTGTTCTCGATCTTCACGGCGAGGACGGGGTTGCCGATCCCCCTGGTGCCGCCGTTCAACGGGTGCGTCGCCGGCACCGGGCTCCCGGACGCCGTCCCGCCGTGCGCGCTCGGCGGCGCCGCGGTGCCCGATCCGTGCGAGTCCGAGCAGGCCGCGAGGGCCGAGCCGAGCACGACGGCGCCGAGCCCCGCGGCCGCCCGCCCCCGTGCCGTCCTGTGCCACGCGTGTCGCATAACCCTCCCTTTGCGGCGATCTGCCCGAGGGTAGCGAACGGAAATGATGCGTTCGCCCGGTCCGCTGTACGCGCGGGCGCCCCGACGGGCTCGATCGGCCCCCGGATCCGGGCGGCGGATCCGGCCGGCGGTCAGAACCGGGGCGGGTCGTCGTCGATCTCGAAGAAGTCGGGCAGGGCCGCCCGTCCCGCCAGCGGCAGCACCCGGATGAGCGGCTTGCGGCGCGCGGCCCGCGCCTGGGCGACGGCGTCGTTGTAGAAGCGGCGGGCGTAGGCGACCTTCGCGGACGACGAGGACAGCTCCTCCAGGACGTCGGCGCCCTCGCCGCCGCCCTTCCCCGCGACCGTGCCGGCGAAGTCGGGCTGGTCGGCGACGGCGCGCAGCGCCCGCGACAGATCGCTCTCGGCGAACTCGCGGTTGTCGGCGTCGGCGGTGCGGGCCTCGTGCGCGGCGGTGGCCAGCACGAGGCTCGCGGCCGGGTCCAGCAGCCGGGAGGCCGCGAGCTCCAGCGCGGCGGCGGCCCGCCGGACCAGCGCGGCGTCCAGCGCGGCGCGGGCGGTCTCGACGCGGACGTGCAGCCGGTCCAGCCGGGTGGCGCGCCACGACACGTACACGCCGACGAGGAACACGACGGCGATCCAGAACAGGACGTCGATGATCCAGTGGTAGAGCATCGGTGATCCCTCAGGCGCCCGGGCCGGACTCGACGACGCCCGCGCCGGCGTAGGCGACCGTCTCGTAGACGCGCAGGACGTCCCGGGCCACCGATGACCAGTCGTAGGCGCGGACGGCGGCGCGCGCCTCGGCGGACAGCTGCTTGCGCCGGGCGGGATCGTCCAGCAGCGCGCCGGCCGCGGCGGCGAGGGCCTCGTGGTCGCCGGCGGTGAACAGCGCGCCGGCGCGGCCGCCGAGCAGCACCCGGTCGAACGCCTCGATGTCGCTGGCGAGGATGGGGGCGCCCGCCGACATCGCCTCGGCGAGCACGATGCCGAAGCTCTCGCCGCCGACGTTGGGCGCGACGAACACCTCCACCGAGTGGTAGGCGCGGATCTTCTCCTCCTCGCTCACCATGCCGAGCACGACCACCCGGTCGCGCAGCTCCGGTGAGACGCGGGCGGCCACGTCGTCGGCGTCGCCGGGCCCGGCGAGCAGCAGCCGCAGCCCGGGACGGCGGCGGCCGAGGATCTCGAAGGCCCGCAGCAGCACCGGCAGGCCCTTGCGCGGCTCGTCCATCCGGCCGAGGAAGCCGAGCGCCTCGGCGCCGCGCGGCGTGTCGGAGCGGCCCGGCCAGCCGGGCAGCGGGTCGGCCATCGCGTACCGCTCGGTGGCGACCCCGTTGGGGATCAGCACCGCGTCGCCGCCGAGGTGCTCGACCAGGCTGGTGCGGGCCGCCTCCGACACCGCGATCCGGCCGTTGATCTTCTCCAGGGCGCTGCGCAGGATCGGCGCGGTCACGGACAGGGCCCGGGACCGCTCGTAGGAGGCGTGGAAGGTGCCGACGATCGGCCCGTCCGCCGCCCAGCACGCCAGCAGGCCGAGCGACGGCGCGGCGGGCTCGTGGACGTGCAGCACGTCGAACCGGCCCTCGTTGATCCAGCGGCGGACGCGCGCCGAGGACAGGAACCCGAACGCCATCCGCGCCACCGAGCCGTTGTAGGGGACGGGCACGGCGCGGCCGGTGGAGACGGCGTAGGGCGGCAGCTCGGCGTCGTCGTCCGCGGGAGTGATCACCGACACCCGGTGGCCGAGCGCGGTCAGCGCCTCGGCGAGGTCGCGGATGTGCTGCTGGACGCCGCCGGGGACGTTCCATGTGTAGGGGCAGACGATGCCGACGTTCACCGCGGCGCCCCTCCCGGCCGGGGCGGTTCCAGGTCGTCCACCCAGACCTTCTGCAGCATGTGCCAGTCCTCCGGGTGGGCGGCGATGCCCGCCTCGAAGACCCGCGCGGTCTCCTGCGTCATGGTCCGGATCTTCTCCCGCCTGGCGCCCTCGTCCGGGACCGGGATCTCCTCGTGGACGCGCGCCGCCCAGTACTTCCCCTCGTACCAGAGTGTCACGGGAATGAGGGCGGCGCCCGTCTGGACCGCGAGCGCGGCGGAAACGGCGGGCATCCGGGCGGTGGCGCCGAAGAACTCGACGTCGACGCCGCTCGCGGTGAGGTCGCGGTCGACCACCAGGCAGACGGGCCGCCCGCCGCGCAGCCGCTGGGCCATCCGGCCGAATGCGGAGGCGCCGGTGTGCGCGAGGACCTCCATGCCGAGGCTCTCGCGGAACGCCACGAACCGGTCGAACAGCGACTCGGGCCTGAGGCGCTCGGCGACCGTCGTGAACGGGTATCCGCAGGCCGCGAGCCAGGCGCCGGCGTGCTCGTAGTTGCCCATGTGCGGCAGCGCGAGGATCACGCCGCGGCCGGCGTCGAGGTTGGCGAAGATCTTCTTCTCGCCGGTGACCCGCATCCGGCCGAGGATCCGCGCCCGGCCGTACTCGGGCAGCCGGAACACCTCCAGCCAGTAGCGGGCGTAGGAGCGCAGCACCCGCTTGCTGAGGACGCGGACCTCGTCGTCGACGGCGTCCTTGCCGAGGACGCGGCACAGGTTGCGCTCCAGCTGCCGGACGCCGGCCCCGTGCGCCTGCCAGGCGCGGTCGGCGACCGCGGTGAACGCGAGCCGGGCGGCGCCCTCGGGCATCTTGCGGACGATCGTCCAGCCCATCGCGTACGCGGCGTCCATCACCTCGTCGCGGAGCGCCGCCGGCGCGGAGCGGGTCATCGCCGCGGGCCCGGCCCGGCCTTCGCGTGCGCCTTCTCGCCGTTCTCCTCGTCCTCGGACCCGCCGGAGGCCGCGGACGCGCCGGGGCCGGAACCGGGGCCGGCGGGGTCCGCCGCGGGGGCGGCCTTCGCCTGGGCGTAGACCGTCGCGAACCGCTGCCCCACCGTGACCGTGCTGAGGGCCGCGAGCACCCACAGCGCGATCGCCAGGACGTACGGGACGCCGAGGCCGTCCAGCCCGGCCGCCACCAGCGCGATGATCAGGCGTTCGGCGCGTTCGGCGATGCCCACGTTGCAGGTGTACCCGAGGCCCTCGGCGCGGGCCTTGGCGTAGGACACCACGACCCCGGCGACCAGGCAGTACAGGGCGGCGCCGGCGAGGCCGTGCTGCCCGTCCCGGTAGAGCCCGATCATCAGCCCGGAGAAGATCGCCGCGTCCGCGACCCGGTCCATCGTGGAGTCCAGGAACGCGCCGAACTTGGAGATCTTGCCGGTGACCCGGGCGACCGCGCCGTCCAGCATGTCGAACAGCACGAACGCGGTGATCACCATCGTGCCCCAGAAGAACTCCCCGCGCGGGAACAGCACCAGGGCGCCGGCCGCGACGCCGGCGGTGCCGATGACGGTGATGGCGTTGGGCGACACCCCGGTCCGCGCGACCGTCCGTCCGATGGGCGTCAGGACGCGCCCCAGCGCGGGCCTGATTCTGTTGAGCATCGCCGTCCGTTCTCCTGCTGCCGGGTGGAAGGGCCGCCGGCATCGGCCAGGGGGGCCGCCGTTGGCGGGCCCAATCGTAGTGCGGCCGCCGGCCCGGCGCGGTCAGGCCCGGGTTTGCCGCCCCGCGCGGCGGACAGAAGCGGGTTGAATGCCGTTCACCCCTTGTGGTCCCGCCGCGCACGGGAAAGGGTGTTGACACGGGTGTGACGTCGGTCACGCACGTTGGACGAGGTCGGACGCCGCACTCGGACGTCAGGGCCGGGCCCCTCCGGGCCGGGCCCCAGCCGCACGCGGGCCCCCGCGAGGAGGCCCCTCCGAGGAGGTAGCCATGGCGGACAAGGGAGGACACCCGGGAGCCCCCGGCAGGGCACCGGAGGCCGGCGGGTGCGACAAGGTGCGCAACGTCGCGCTGGTCGGCCATTCGGGGGCGGGCAAGACCACGCTCGTGGAGGCGCTGCTGGCGGCGGCGGGCACGCTGCAGCGGGCCGGCCGCGTCGAGGAGGGCACCACGGTCAGCGACTTCGACGACGTCGAGGTCCGCCAGCAGCGCTCGGTCAATCTCGCGCTCGCCCCGCTCCAGCACGGCGACATCAAGGTCAACCTCATCGACACCCCCGGCTACGCCGACTTCGTCGGCGACCTGCGGGCCGGGCTGCGCGCCGCCGACGCGGCGCTGTTCGTGATCTCGGCGGTGGACGGCATCGACGGCCTCACCCGGATGATCTGGGAGGAGTGCGCCGCGGTGGGGATGCCCCGCGCGGTCGTCATCACCAAGATCGACCAGCAGCGCGGCGACTTCGACGACGTGGTGCTGAGCTGCCAGGACGCCTTCGGCGAGGGTGTCCTGCCGCTGTACTTCCCGGCGGCCGGCGGCGACGGGCTGAAGGGCCTGGTCGGGCTGCTCACCCAGCGCTGCCTGGACTACTCCACCGGCGAGCGCACCGAGTGCGCGCCCGACCCGCGGTACCTGGAGCAGATCTCCGAGCAGCGCGCCTCGCTGATCGAGGGGATCATCCAGGAGAGCGAGGACGAGACCCTCATGGACCGGTACCTGTCCGGTGAGGAGATCGACGTCAAGGCGCTCATCGAGGACCTGGAGACCGCGGTGGCGCGCGGCAGCTTCTACCCGGTGCTCGCCACGTCGGTGCCGCACGGCGACCACCCCGGCCCGGTCGTCGGGATGCTGGAACTGCTCGAAGTCGTCACCCAGGCGTTCCCCTCGCCGCTGGAGCACGGCATCCCGGCGGTGACGCCCGTCGACGGCGGGCCGCCGAAGGAGGTCGGCTGCGATCCCGGCGGGCCGCTCGTCGCCGAGGTGATCAAGACCGCGTCCGACCCCTACGTCGGGCGGATCTCGCTGGTGCGGGTGTTCTCCGGGACGCTGCGTCCCGACATGACCGTGCACGTGTCCGGGCACGGCATGGCCGAGCGCGGGCACGAGGACCACGACGTCGACGAACGGGTGGGCGCCCTCACCTCCCCGCTCGGCAAGACGCAGCGGACCGTCGCCTCGTGCGGCGCCGGCGACATCTGCGCGGTGGCGAAGCTGTCGCGGGCCGAGACCGGCGACACCCTGTCCGACCCGTCGTCCCCGATGGTGATGGCGCCGTGGACGATGCCGGACCCGCTGCTGCCGGTGGCGATCCGGGCCAAGTCGAAGGCCGACGAGGACAAGCTCAGCCAGGCGCTCGGCCGGCTCGTCGCCGAGGACCCGACGCTGCGGCTGGAGAACAACGCCGAGACCCGGCAGCTGGTGCTGTGGTGCATGGGCGAGGCGCACGCCGACGTGCTGATCGACCGGCTCAGCGGCCGGTACGGCGTCGAGGTGGAGCGGGTCGAGCTGAGGGTGCCGCTCCGCGAGACGTTCGGCGGGTCCGCCAAGGGCCTCGGCCGGCACGTCAAGCAGAGCGGCGGCCACGGCCAGTACGGGATCTGCCACGTCGAGGTGGAGCCGCTGCCGTCCGGCGAGGGCTTCGAGTTCGTCGACAAGATCGTCGGCGGCGTGGTGCCGCGGCAGTTCATCCCGTCGGTCGAGAAGGGCGTGCGGCAGCAGATGGAGCGCGGCGTGTCCGCCGGCTACCCGCTGGTCGACATCAAGGTCACGCTGTACGACGGCAAGGCGCACTCGGTGGACTCCTCCGACATGGCCTTCCAGGCCGCCGGCGCGCTCGCGCTGAAGGACGCCGCCGGGCAGGTGCCGGTGCTGCTCCTGGAGCCGGTGGACGAGGTGACCGTGCTGATCGCCGACGAGTACGTGGGCGCGGTGATGTCCGACCTCACCTCGCGGCGCGGCCGGGTGCTGGGGACGCAGGCGGTGCCGGGCGGCCGCACGATGATCAAGGCCGAGGCGCCGCAGCTGGAGATCGTCCGGTACGCGATCGACCTGCGGTCGATGTCGCAGGGCACCGGCTCGTTCGACCGGAGGTTCCTGCGTTACGAGCCGCTCCCCTCGCATCTGGCGGAGAAGGTCGCCAAGGCGGAGGCGGTGCACGACTAGCGCGCGGCGGACGGGGACGGGCGGAGGCGAGCGGGCCGCCCGTCCCCGTCCCGTCGCCGTCGTGGTCCACCCGGGACACCCCGGATGCTCCTTCCGGAGTCGTCCAACTGGCGGCGCGGCCTCATCCCTGAGGGTGACTCCGATTTAGGCTTCTTGGGCGATGGCGGGCGGTTTCCGTCGTGAAACTCTTACTGCGCTATGAGCGACACGGGGGAAGATCGGCGGCCCGCACGACCCGGGCGCCGCAATGTGGTCCGGGGCATCGGCCTCGCGGCCGGAGGGCTGTTCGCGGCCGGCGCCGGGTTCGCCACCGAGCAGGCCTGGCGCGGGGACGGCCCGCCGACCCCCGCCTCCGCCGCGTCCGTCGACTCCTGGCAGCCGCCCGACCGGCAGGTCGACGTGGTGTGGTCGGTCGACATCCGGCGCCGGCTGGTCGCGCTGACCTTCGACGACGGGCCGATGGCGAAGTGGACGCCGCAGGCCCTGGACGCGCTCGACGAGGCGGCAGTCCCGGCGACGTTCTTCGTGGTGGGCAGCCGCCTGGTCCGCAACGCCCATCTCGTCGAGGGGCGCCTCGGCCGGCACGAGATCGGCAACCACACCTGGAACCACGACGACCTGTCCAAGCTGAGCCTCGCGCACGCGTACCGCTCCATCCACCGCACGCACGAGGCGATCCAGCAGGTCACCGGGCGGACCCCGAGGCTGCTGCGGCCGCCGTGGGGCCGGCTCGGCGGCACCACCCTGCACGTCGCCGCCCAGCACGGCTACGACATCGCGCTGTGGTCGCTGCTGGTGCAGGACCTCCGGCTGAGCCGCGAGCCGGCCGAGATGGTCTCCGCCGTCGTCGATAACGCCCGGCCCGGCACCATCGTGCTCGCCCACGATGTCGGCGCCCGGAGCCGCGAGGCGGCGGTCGAGCGGCTGCCCGCGATGATCCGCGGGCTGCGCGGCCGGGGTTTCGACTTCGTCACCGTGTCGCAGCTGCGGCGGGCCGCGCTCTAGGCTTGCCCGGTGAACCTACCTGTCCTCCGCCTGGGCGCCCGCGCGCGGCTCTGGCGGTCGCTCGCGGGCGCGGCCTTCGTCGCCGCGCTGCTGTTCACCAGCGCGTACGGGAGCAACGACGACTTCCCCATCGGGCCGATGACGCAGTTCGCGTTCTCGGTGAAGAACGACGGCGGGACGATCGGATCGTTCTGGCTGGAGGCCGACACCGCCGAGGGCCGGCACGTCGAGCTGTCCCGGGACGCCGTCGGGACCGGCATGAAGCGCGCCGAGATCGAGGGGCAGATGGACCGCATCGTCCACCATCCGGCGCTGCTGCAGGGGATCGCCGAGGGGCAGCGCCGGCTGCATCCCCACGATCCCCGGCTCACCAGGATTTACGTGGTGGAAGAGATCAAGAGGCTGGAGCACGGCAAGGTCGTGTCGACCAGGCGCGTCAACCGCGTCGTCTGGGACGTGCGGTGACCGCCGCCGCGACGCCGGAGGCGCCGAGGCCCGTCGCGCCGGCCGGCGCGGAGCCCGGCCCCGCCCGCACCCCGTGGGACCGCTGGTGGTTCGGCCCGGTCCCGCGCGCCCGCATCGCCTGGCTGCGGATCCTCGGCTACGCGTTCCTGCCGTTCGACATGCTGCTGCTGACCGGCAGCTCGCTGGCGCACGCCCGGCTGCCCGCCGACCTGTACCGGCCGGTGCTGGCCGGGCGGCTGCTGCACCTGCCCGCGCCCACGCCCGCCGCGATGTACGCGCTGCTCGCCGTGACGCTCGCGACCGGGTTCGCCGCGGCGACGGGCCGGTTCCTGCCGCGGCTGACCGGCTATGTCTGCGCGTGCGGGTACCTGTGGTGGGTCACGATCAGCATGTCGTACGGGAAGGTCGACCACGACCATCTCGCGCTCGTGGTGGCGCTGTTCGTGCTGCCGAGCGTGGGACGGGCCCGGATCGACGACGAGCGCGGGTGCGAGTCGTCCGCGTGGGCGGTGCGCGGCATCCAGATCTCGGTGGTGGCCGCCTACTTCCTGTCCATGTGGGCGAAGGTGCGGATCGGCGGGTTCCCCGCCTGGCCGAACGGGGCGACCGTCCAGTGGGCGCTGAGCCGGCGCGGGACGGCGTTCGGGCGCAGCCTCATCGGCTATCCGCTGGTGTTGAAGGCCAGCCAGTGGTTCATGATCACGGCGGAGGCGGTCTCGCCCGCGCTGCTTTTCCTGCGCGGCCGGCCGCTGTACCTGTTCGTGCTGTTCTTCGCCGGGTTCCACGCCGCCACCTACGCGCTGATGAGCATCCACTTCCTGCCGCACGCGATCTGGCTGGCGGCGTTCCTGCCGCTGGAGCGGCTGACCGGGCGGCTCCCTTCGGGGCTCCGCCGGACGCTGGGCGGCCGGGCTGCCGCGGCCGACGCGGTCGCGGTCGAGGCGGCCTGACCGCCGGCGAGCAGGGCCGCGGGCGGTCAGCCCTGGGCGCCGGGGCGCTGCGCGGCGGGCAGCATGCAGGCGGCCGTGCCGCCGGGCATCCGCTGCCGGTTGTTCGCGACGAGCCGGTAGACGGCGTGCGCGAGCCAGCTCACCGGGGGCGTCCGCATGACGACGCCGGGGACGCGCCAGATCCCGCCGGCCGCCGTCAGCAGCCGTCCGATCGCCTCCGCGCCGCCGCTGACGCGACCGGCCCGGTCGACCCACAGCACCTCGTGCTCCGCGCGCTCCTGGGTGGTGCCGAGTGCGGCGAGGTCGGCGAACTGGAACGCGACGACCTCGGCGTCCACGGGGACGTTGCGTTCCAGGAACCGCACCGAGGTGGTGCAGAACCCGCAGTCACCGTCGTAGACCAGCACCGGCCGCTCGCGTCGCGTCATGGCGTCCATCATGCCGTGCCGTCCGTGCACGGCGTGCCGCAGGTGCGCGCCGGCACCGTCAGTCCTGCGGCCAGGCGTCGGCGAGGATCTGCCGGGTGTCGCGCAGCAGCTGCGGCAGTACCCTGGTGTGCCCGACGACCGGCATGAAGTTGGTGTCGCCGCCCCACCGCGGCACCACGTGCTGGTGCAGGTGCGCGGCGATGCCGGCCCCGGCGACCAGGCCGAGGTTCATGCCGACGTTGAACCCCTGCGCGCCGCTGGCCTTGCGCAGCGCGGCGAGCGAGCGCCGGGTGAAGACGGCCAGCTCGGTGTACTCCGGCTCGTCGAGCTCGCCGTAGTCGGCGACGTGCCGGTACGGGACGACCATCAGATGCCCGGAGTTGTAGGGGTAGAGGTTGAGCACGGTGAAAACCGACCGGCCGCGCGCCACGACGAGGCCGTCCTCGTCGGACATCTCCGGGATCTCGCAGAACGGGCAGCCCTCCCCGGCGTCCGGGCCGGTGGGCTTGTTCTCGCCCTTGATGTAGGCCATCCGGTGCGGGGTCCACAACCGCTGGAAGTGGTCGGGCGTGCCGGCGCCGCCCCTCTCCTCCTCCAGGCGGGGCCTGCGCTCCCCGGCGCCCGGCCCGGACGCCTCGTCGCGCCCCTGCTGGTCCACGGGCTTCTCCGGCTCTGCGGTCAAGGCGGCGGTCTCCTTTTGTTCACGGCCTGACCAGCAGCATAGAGAGGGGAGGCCGAGGGCACGTAGCCGGGCTGCCCGGCGGACGCCGCGGACGCGCCCGCGAACGGGGGCCTGCGTGACGTATCACCGCTCTCTCCGACACCATGGTCGTCCAGCCGACCAGTGGGAGCGATCATGAGCGAGCTCGACAGGGGCCGCGCCGCGGACGGCGCCGAAGCGCACCCGGGGGCGGGGCCGATGCCGTTCTTCCCCGGGGCCTCCGGCCGGCCGGTGCCGCCGCCGCTGCCCGCGCCCCCGCCGGGGCCCTCGCTGGCCCCGTCCGCGGGGTCCTCCGCGGGCTCGTCGGCGACCGCGACCGCCGCGCCGCCGGTGGAGGGGCGGATCACGATCGGCGACGAGATCGCCGAGAAGGTCGCCGTTCTGGCCGCGCTGGAGGCCGGCGGCGTCTGCGCGCTCGGCTCCGGGGTGCGGGTCCGCCGCTCGGGCGACGCGGTTTCGGGCGACGCGGTCACGGTCGACGTCGGCGTCGTCGTGGAGTACGGCCACGTGATCAGGGACGTGGCGGCGGCGGTGCAGGCCGGGGTGGCGCGGATGACCGGGCTGATGCTGGGCGCGCGGGTCACCGCGGTCAACGTGGCGGTCGAGGACGTCCGCCGCTCGCCGGGAGCGGGGTCCGGCGAGGCGGGCGCCGGCGGGGCCGCTCCCCTCCCGCCCACGGGAACGGGCCCGGGCACAGGACACGCACTCTAGGCGCGCCGCGCCCGCGTACCAAGCGGTATCCGACGTCAGGCGGGCCGCGCGTAGCAGTTCTGCATGGCCACCCCGACCGACACGGTCGTCACCTTCACCTTCTGGACGAGCCCGGCGGAGACGTTCTTGAACCGGAAGGTGTGCGGCTTCCCCCCCGACACGCTGCTCTGCCGGGTCTGCATGGCGTGCCCCTTGACCGACATCTCGACGCGGACGAGCCCGCTGGCGGAGACGGTGATGGTCACGTCGACGTTCCCGCCCGAGGCGCGGTAGAAGGCCGTCCCCTGCGGGCACCAGTCGGTGCCGGATGTGCCGTTCTGGTCGGGGATCTGCATGCCGCCGCCCTGGCCGCCCCCGGTGTAGGGGCTGCCCCCGCTGCCCTGCGGCACGGGATTGGTCGGCGTCACGGGCTGCCCGGACGGGCCCGGGACGACGCCCTGGCCCACCGTCGGCGACGTGCCGGCGCCCGCCGTCCCGGTGGCGCCCGCGGCGCCGGTGCCGCCCCCGTGCCCGTCGAGCAGCGGGACGAGCAGCACCACGAGAGCGGCCGCCACGAGCAGCGCGGCGCCCCCGTAGCCGGCGACCCGGCCCCAGATCGGGCGCGCCGGCCGCGGCCCCCGCCGCCGCGGCCTCGTGGACTTCATCTCGGCCCTCTCCCCGGTCCCTGGAACGTGACCGTTGAGGCTACCAACTCCGCGGATCCCCCATGTCCCTCATGCCCGGGTCCGCCGTGGCCCGGCCGGGGCCGGTCGCCCCGCTCACCCCAGCAGCCGCCGGGTCAGCTCCGCCAGGCTCCGCGCCACCTCGCCCGGCCCGTGCAGCGGCGCGACGACATGGCTGACGGTGACCCGCATCAGCGTCTCGACGAGCAGGTCCTTGACCTCGGCGGGGACGGCCGGCCACGTCGCGTCGGCGTAGCCGCGGAACGCCGCGACCACGTGCGCGACGATCGGGTCGCGGCCGCGGGTGGCCAGCGCGAGCAGGTCGTCGTCGCGGGACCGCCCGGCGCCGAGGACGTGCTTCAGCAGCGGCCGCCGCTCCGCCTCCGCGAGCGTGAACAGCACGGCCGCCTCCACCGCCGCGGGGATGTCGTCGGCGCACCGCTCCATCCGTTCCTGCACGCCGCCGAGGAACGCGTCGACCTCCCGCTCGACGAGCGCGCGGCCGAGCCCGACCTTCGACCCGAACTCGTTGTAGGCCGTCTGCCGGCTGACCCCGGCGGCCCGCGCCACCTGGGCGAGGCGCAGGGCGTCCCAGTCCCCGTTCGCCACCATCGCGGAGGTGGCGTCGAGCATCCGGTCCCGGGGACCGCCGCGTGGACACATCCCGCGATTGTGCCCAGTGCCGATCACGTCCCGCACGGAGAACTTGTCACGCTCCGGACAAGAGAGTGACCGCCGCGTTGTCACATATTGCGTGATGTGAAGTTCACGAAGAGGAGAGCCGCCCGCGCCCTGCCGGCCGGACTCGCCGCGGCCGCGATGACCGCCGCGCTCGCCGCCGCCCCCGCGCACGCCGACACCGCCTGGACGGGCCGCAACACGCCCTTCACCCTCGGCACCAGCGGCCTGACCGCCGTCACCGCGGCCGGGCCCGGCGCGATCTGGGCCGGCGGCTACCAGTGGCAGAGCTCCTACGTGCCCCCGTTCTGCGGGGAGTTCGGGCAGTGCGCCCCGCGCTCCTATCAGAACCCCGTCCTGCAGAGCGGTGACGGCGCGTCCTGGTCCTGGATCGGCACGCCCGGCATGACGGGAAGCGGGCAGATCACCGCGCTCGACGCCGTCTCCGGGACCGACGTGTGGGCCGCGGGCCCCCGCGACCGCTCCGACGGGGTGAGCTGCGGCACGCCCTACCTCGCGCACCTGAACGCCGGCGCCTGGAACGAGGTCTCCGCGCCACCTCTCACCTGCTTCTTCGCGCTCGACGCCGACGGGGCGGGCGCCTGGGCCGCCGGGTACGCCGACCGCGCGCACGGCGGCTCGGCCGTCTACCGCTGGTCCGGCGCCTGGACGCCGGAGGACACCGGCGCGATGGACGTCCGCGCCATCAGGCAGCGGGCACCGGACGACGTCTGGGCCGTGGGCGCGGAGGCCGCCCCCTACGGGGAGGGGCGATTCTACGCGGCCCGCTTCGACGGCTCGACGTGGCACAACATGACGCCCCCTCAGCTCGCGGGGCAGTCCGGACGGATCACGGGTGTCCTTCCCCTCGGGACCGGCAACGTCTGGGCCGTGGGCGATGGCGGCGCCCACCACTGGGACGGGTCGGCCTGGCAGAGCCCGCCGGCGCCCGACGGCGTCCGGTTCACCGGGCCCGTCGCGGACGACGGCGCGGGCGGCGTCTGGGCGGCCGGGGCACGACGGAACGCTCCGGAGGGCTCGGTCCTGCTGCACTACACCGACGGCGCCTGGCGGACCGAACTCGAGACGACCGCGATCGTCAGGGGCCTCACGCGCGTCCCGGGCACCCGCACGATGTGGGCGGTCGGCGCCCTGGCGGGCAAGCCCTACGTGATCTCCACGGACTGACGGGCCCCCGCGTCCGCGCCCGCGCGGGGGCGGGCGCGGACGCGGGCGGCGCCGTTCAGATCTGGACGCGGGCCTCCACGGCCTTCACGATCTCCTCGACTGCCTCGTCGATCGGCACGCCGTTCTTCTGCTCCCCGTTGCGGTACCGGAACGACACCGCGCCCTTCGCGACGTCCTCGTCGCCGGCGAGCAGCATGTAGGGGATCTTCTGCTTCTGCGCGTTGCGGATCTTCTTCTGCATCCGGTCGGAGGAGGAGTCGACCTCCACCCGGATCCCGCGCTCGCGCAGCCGGGCCGCGACCTGGTCCAGGTGCGCGACGTGCGCGTCGCCGATCGGGATGCCGACCGCCTGGACGGGCGACAGCCACGGCGGCATGGCGCCCGCGTAGTGCTCCAGCAGCACGCCGAAGAACCGCTCGATCGACCCGAACAGCGCCCGGTGGATCATGACGGGCTGCTTGCGGGTGCCGTCGGCCGCCTGGTACTCCAGCTCGAACCGCTTGGGCTGGTTGAAGTCGACCTGGATGGTGGACAGCTGCCAGGTGCGGCCGATCGCGTCCCTGGCCTGGACGGAGATCTTCGGCCCGTAGAAGGCCGCGCCGCCCGGGTCGGGCACGAGGTCGAGCCCGGAGTCGCCGGCTGCCTCCTCCAGCGCCGCGGTCGCCTCGGCCCAGTCCTCGGCGGAGCCGATGAACTTCTCCGAGTCGTCCCGGGTGGACAGCTCCAGGTAGAACTCGTTGAGGCCGTAGTCGCGCAGCAGGTCGAGCACGAAGGTGAGCAGGTTCTTCAGCTCGCCGACCATCTGCTCGCGGGTGCAGTAGATGTGCGCGTCGTCCTGGGTCATGCCGCGGACGCGGGTGAGGCCGTGCACCACGCCGGACTTCTCGTACCGGTACACCGACCCGAACTCGAACAGCCGCAGCGGCAGCTCCCGGTAGGACCGCCCGCGCGCCCGGAAGATCAGGTTGTGCATCGGGCAGTTCATCGGCTTGAGGTAGTAGTCCCCGCCGTCCACCTCCATGGGCGGGAACATGTCGTCCTTGTACCAGCCGAGGTGGCCGGAGATCTCGAACAGGTTGCCCTTGGTGATGTGCGGGGTGTTGACGAACTCGTACCCGGCGGCCTCGTGCCGGCGGCGCGAGTAGTCCTCCATGACGCGGCGGACGACGCCGCCCTTCGGGTGGAAGACGGCGAGGCCGCTGCCGATCTCGTTGGGGAAGGAGAACAGGTCGAGCTCGGCGCCGAGGCGGCGGTGGTCGCGCTTCTCGGCCTCCTCCAGGAACTTCAGGTACTCGTCCTGCTTCTCGCGGGACTCCCACGCGGTGCCGTAGATGCGCTGGAGCTGCGGGTTCTTCTCACTGCCGCGCCAGTACGCGCCGCCCGAGCGCATCAGCTTGAACGCCGGGATGACCCGGGTGGACGGCAGGTGCGGGCCGCGGCACAGGTCCTTCCAGCGCAGCTCGCCGGACTTGGCGTCGAGGTTGTCGTAGATGGTCAGCTCGGCGCCGCCCACCTCCACGTTCGCGCCGTCCGCCGCGTCCTCGACGGGGCCGGAGCCCTTGAGGCCGATGAGCTCCAGCTTGTAGGGCTCGGCGGCCAGCTCGGCGCGGGCGTCGTCGTCGGAGACGGGGCGGCGGGAGAACCGCTGGCCCTGCTTGACGATCTCGCGCATCCGCTTCTCGACGCGCTTGAGGTCGTCGGGGGTGAACGGCTCGGCGACGTCGAAGTCGTAGTAGAAGCCGTTCTCGACCGGGGGGCCGATGCCGAGCTTGGCCTCGGGGAACAGCTCCTGCACGGCCTGCGCCATGACGTGCGCGGCGGAGTGCCGCATGATGGCCCGGCCGTCGTCGGAGCCGATCTCGACGGGCTCGACGGCGTCGCCGTCGTGCAGCTCGCCGGCCAGGTCGCGCAGCTCGCCGTTGACCCGGGCGGCGATCACGGTGCGGCCGTCGGCGTCCAGTGCCTGCCCCGCGGTGGTGCCCGCCGGCACCGCCCGCTCGCTCCCGTCGAGGGTGATGCGCAGCTCAGACACGGTGGACACGGGTACTCCTCGTGATGGTGGTTGGGGATCAACGGGTTCCGATGCTATCGACTCGGGGTCTCCCCCGGACGCATCCGCCTCCATCGGCCGCTCCTGTCCTCTTCCGGGAGGACCCGGCCGCGACCCCGCAGAGCGCGAAGGCCCCGGGATCGCTCCCGGGGCCCTCACAGCGTGCGATGTCAGTGCATGCGGCCGTGGCGCCGGGTGCGACCCGGCGTCGTCGTCTCGAACACGAGCGATACGGCCTGCATGCGTTCATGGTAACCGACGGCCGCCTCCCCCGGCACGGCGGTTCCCGCGCTCATGCGCGGGCCGTCCGCCGCGGTCCTTCGAGCCGGTCCATGTCCTCCAGCTCGCGTCCCTTCGTCTCCGGGACGGCGCGGATCACGAAGACGAAGGCCAGCACGGAGAACGCGGTGTACAGGCCGTAGGCCAGGCTGAGCGAGAAGCCGGAGATGCCGGGGAAGGTCGTCGTGACCACCCAGTTGGCGAGCCACTGCGCGGCGGCGGCGACGGCCAGCGCCGACGCCCGGATGAAGTTGTTGAACATCTCGCCGAGCATCACCCACACGACCGGGCCCCACGTCGCGGCGAACGCGGCGACGAAGACGTTCGCGGCGACGAGCGCGATCGGCCCGGCGGCGCCGCTCAGCTCCGGCTTGCCGTCCACCACGTGGGCGGTCGCGAAGCAGGCCGTCAGCGTCCCGAGCGACAGCGCCATGCCCGCCGCGCCGCCGAGCAGCAGCGGGCGCCGCCCGACCCGGTCGACCAGCGCGATCGCGACCAGCGTGAACGCCACGTTGACCACCGAGTTGATCACGGAGGTGAGCATCGCGTTGCTCTCGGAGAAGCCGACCGCCTGCCACAGCGACGACGAGTAGTAGAAGATCACGTTGATGCCGACGAACTGCTGGAAGACCGACAGCAGGATGCCGACCCACACGATCGGCAGCAGGCCGAGCCGCGAGCCGCGCAGGTCGCGCAGGTGCACCGCGCGGTCCTCGGCGATCGACCGGCCGATGTCCTTGATCTTGCCGTCGACGTCGCCGCGGCCCATGACCCGGGCGAGCACCCGCCGCGCGTCGGTCATCTTGTGCTTCTTCACCAGGTAGCGCGGCGACTCGGGGATGGTCGTGGCGATCACGCCCCAGAACACCGCGGGCACGGCCGCGCTGGCGAACATCCACCGCCAGGCGCCGCCGCCCCAGGGGAAGGTCCCGGTCGCGCCGCCCTCGGAGACCTGGGAGATCACGTAGTCGACGACCAGCGCGGCGAAGATGCCGAGGACGATCGCCATCTGCTGCAGCGAGCCGAGCCGGCCGCGCAGCTCGGCGGGCGCGATCTCGGCGATGTAGGCGGGCGCGATGACCGACGCGGCGCCGATCGCCAGGCCGCCGACCAGCCGCCACGCGGTGAGGTCGACGGCGCTGAAGGCGAACGCCGAGCCGAGCGAGCTGATGACGAACAGCGCGGACGCGGCCAGCATCACCTTCACCCGGCCGATCCGGTCGCCGATCGGGCCGGCGAACCACGCGCCCACCGCGCAGCCGAGCAGCGCCGCCGACACCACGAAGCCGACGACGAAGCCGCTCAGGTGGAAGGTGTCCTTGAGCGCGTCGACCGTCCCGTTGATGACCGAGGAGTCGTAACCGAACAGGAAGCCGCCGAGCGCGGCGGCGCCCGCCAGGAGAGCGGCGGTCGCGGCGGAATGCGAGGGGCCGTCGTGGTGCTCGTCCGCCGCCGTCTTCGGTTCGCTTCCCGGTGTGCTCATGAGGCCGGATCTTCCCCGCAGAAAGGACCTTATGCGGCTGCGTTGCCCGGGCCTCACCCTCCGATGGCGGTTCCGAGACCGTGCGCTGGGACGGAGCCGAACCTCCGGCCGCCGGGAGGATCACCCCCCGGCGGCCCGCGTCACCAGCCGGCGGCCCGCGTCACCAGCCGGCGGCCCGTGTCACCAGTCGTCGGCCGACTCCGCGGCGAGCCGGACGAGTTCGCCGCCGGTGTCCACGTCGTAGCGGCGCATGGTCGACAGCGGCGGCGAGTACACGTGCACGCTCACCGCGGGCGCGTCCGAGGTGTTGCGGACGTCGTGGACGTAGTCGGGCCCGAACGAGCGGACCTGCCCGGAGCCGACCTCGCGCCGGGCGCGCACGCGGTGCTCCTCCAGCGTGCCGAGGGCGACCGCGAAGGCGCCGGCGGAGCCGCCGTGGTCGTGGAAGCCGGTGGACTGGCCGGGCAGCCAGCTGATCAGCCAGATCTCGTGGTCGGCGTCCTGGTGGATCCGCTCGTACCAGCGGCCCTGCGGGTCGAGCCGGACGCGGTGGATCCATTCCTCCGGGTTCGCCGCGAGCGCGCGGGCCCGCTCGGCGAGCCGCGGCGGCGCGAACGGCGCGCCCGTGTCCTTCGAACCCTCCGCGGCGGACGCGCCGGGCTCGGGCGCGCCGAATTCGGTCGTGGCCGTGGTCATGTCCTCGTTCTCCTCAGCTGTGCGGTCGGACGTTCCGGAGCGGCTCCCCCGCCGGCGGGTCCCGGCGGGTCGGCGTCAGCGGGTCGTCCGGCGACACAGCGCGCTGGCCTGGCGGCGCAGATCGACGTGCAGCCGCTCGTGCAGCGAGATGGAGATCGTCACGCCCAATAGGGTGGACCACAATCCCTATAAAGTCAATCGGGAAAGCATGGAAGCGCCGTCCGCCCGCTGGGCAGGGGTGATACCAGCGGGGGCGGCCGGATCTCCCTCCCCGGAGGCAGGCGGACACGGCGCGGGGCGCTCTAGGCTCGCAACGAGATGAACGAACCACACCGCTCCGACACCGGCGGCCGGCCGAGGCTGCTCGCCGGCGTCTCCTCGGCCCTCCTCCCGGGCCGCGACGACCCGGCCGTCACCCTGCTGCCGCGCCGGCTGCTGCTGCGCGTGCCCATCCTGGGCCTCCTGCTCGCCCTGACGATCGGGTTCACCGCCGGGTCCATCGCGATCTCCATCGACCAGTACCACGTGGACGCGGGCGCGGCCTGGCCGCTCGGCGTGCTGATGGCGACCCCGCTGGTCTTCGCGGCCCGCTGGCCGCTGGCCTCCTGGCGCATCGCCGCCATCGGGCTGCTGATCACCGTGTTCGTCCGGCACGGCACCGGGTTCATGCCCTGGCCGGTGACCGCGATCCTGGCGCTGGTGGTCGTGCTGTTCTTCACCGGGGTCGGCTGCGACCGGGAGGTGACGCTCGGCGTCGGCGCGGTCACGATCGTGGGGGTGCTGCTGCCCGCCGTGCTGCTCGGCATGCCGGGCTGGTTCGGCATGATCCTCGCCGGGATCACCGCGGTCGTGCTGACCTTCGGCGACGCGGTCGGCGGCCGCCGGTCCGCGGAGGCGCAGCTGCGCCTGCGCGAGGAGCAGCACCGGCAGGACCTGGCCCGCCAGGCGGTGCTGGAGGAGCGCGCCCGCATCGCCCGCGAGCTGCACGACGTCGTCGCGCACCACATGTCGGTGATCGCGATGCAGGCCGAGGCCGCGCCGTTCAAGATCCCCGACCTGCCGGACTCCGCCCGGGAGACGTTCGGGGTGGTGCGGGACGCGGCCCGCGAGGCGCTCACCGAGACCCGCCGCGTGGTGGGGCTGCTGCGCTCGGACGACGAGGGCGCCGAGCGCGCCCCGAGCCCGGGCCTGGACCGGCTCGACGAGCTGGCCGCGGCGGCCCGCAACTCCGGGCTGTCGGTCGCCACGGTGGTCGTCGGGATGCCGCGCCCGCTGGACGCCGGGGTGGACCTGTCGGCCTACCGGATCGTCCAGGAGTCGCTCAGCAACGCCGCCCGGTACGCGCCGGGATCCAGCGTCCACGTGGAGATCAAGTACGGCCGGGAGGCGCTCGCGGTGACCGTCGCCGACGACGGGGCGCGCCGCGCCCCGGACGCCTCGGAGGGCGGCGGGCACGGCCTGGTCGGCATGCGCGAGCGCGTCACCATGCTCGGCGGCGAGCTGGCGGCGGGGCCGCGCGACCCGGCCGGCTGGGCCGTCGCGGCCGAGCTGCCGTACGGGACCTGATCATTCGCCGTAGGGTGGCGTCGTGACGATTCGGGTGCTGATCGCCGACGACCAGGTGATGATCCGCGACGGGCTCGCGGCGCTGCTGTCCTCCGACCCGCAGATCGAGGTGATCGGGCAGGCGGGGAACGGGCGGGAGGCCGTGGACATGGCCCGCGCGCTGGATCCGGACGTCGTGGTGATGGACATCAGGATGCCGGAGATGGACGGCCTCGCCGCGACCGCCGAGCTGATCGGCGAGCCCGCCCGGGCCGACGGCGATCCGGCGGACGTGCGGCCGAAGATCCTGATGCTCACCACGTTCGACCTGGACGAGTACGTCTACGAGGCGCTCGGCGCGGGGGCCAGCGGGTTCCTGCTGAAGGACGCCTCGGCGGCCGACCTGGTGGCCGGGGTGCGGGTGGTGGCGGCGGGGGACGCGCTGCTCGCGCCGTCGATCACCCGGCGGCTGATCGGCGACTTCGCGCGCCGGCGCCGCCACCAGCGGCCGAGCCCGGCGGCGACGGCGGGGCTCACCCCGCGCGAGATGGACGTGCTGCGGCTCATCGCGCGCGGGCTGTCCAACGCCGAGATCGCCGCCGAGCTGGTGCTGGCCGAGCAGACGGTCAAGACGCACGTCGGGCACGTGCTGACCAAGCTGGCGCTGCGCGACCGCACCCAGGCCGTGGTGTTCGCCTACGAGAACGGCCTGGTGGGCTGAGGGCTCAGCGGGCCGGGTCCAGGACGAGCTTGCCGGTGGTGCGGCGGGCGCGCAGGTCCTCGTGGGCGCGGCGGACCTCGGTGAGGCCGTACTCGCCGCCGCCGACGACGCGCAGCCGGCCGTCCGCGGCCAGGACGAACAGCTCGTCCAGCGCGGCGCGCATCACGTCGCCGGGCAGCTGGAACACGTGCGGCAGCCACATGCCCGCGATCGTGGTGGAGTGCGACATCAGCGAGGCGGGCCGGACCGGCGACGGCTCCTTGCGGGAGGCCATGCCGTAGAACGCGAGCCGGCCGAACGGCGCGAGCGCCTTCAGGCTCTGGTCGGTGACGGTCCCGCCGGTCATCTCCAGGACGGCGTCGACGCGGCGGCCGCCGTTGGCCTCGATGAGCGCGTCCTTGAGGTCGGGCTCGTTGGCGTCGATCGCCGCGTCGGCGCCGAGTTCGAGGGCGAGGGCGCGCTTGTCCTCGGAGGAGGCGGTGGCGATGACGCGTCCGGCGCCCCAGGCCTTGGCGAGCTGGACGGCGAGGGTGCCGACGCCGCCGGCGGCGGCGTGCACGACGACCGACTCCCCCGGCGCCAGGTGCACGCTGCGGCGCAGCAGCACCCACGCCGACGCGCCCTGGACGATCATCCCGAGCGCGGTGACGTCGTCGATCGCGTCCGGGACCTCCCAGGCCAGCGGCTCCGGCGCGACGGCCTTCTCGGCGTACCCGCCGGTGCCGACGAGCGCGACGACGCGGCGCCCGTCCGGCGTGGTGCCGACGACCTCGCCGCCCGGCACCATCGGCAGCGTCGACTCCGACAGGTAGCTGTTCTCGGCCTGGTGGGTGTCGGCGTAGTTGACGCCGGCGCGGGAGACGTCGACGAGCAGATGCCCGGGCCCGGCGACCGGGTCGGGCAGCTCGGCGACGTTCAGCACCTCGGGGCCGCCGAACTCGGTGATCTGGATCGCGCGCATGACTCTCCTGTTCGGGTGCTGGTTCGAAGAACGGATCAGCGCGGGCCGGGGACGCCGCGGAACCTGAAGGGCTCGGACGGGCGGCCCGGCACCACGTACCACGCCTCGCCGGCGCCGTCGGCCTCGAGGATCCGCATGAAGGCCTCGACCACGTCGCTCACCTCCAGGACCGGGAACCCGCTCTCCTGGAGCTGCCCCTTCATCTCGCCGAGAATCGCGGTGTCGGCGAACGACGGGCACAGCGCGTTGACCCGGATCCCCTCGGGCTCGTAGGTCGGGCCGAGGGCGCGGACGAGGCCGACGACGGCGGCCTTGTTCGCGCCGTAGACGGGGTCGAAGGGCGTCGCGGTGAGCGCGGCCATGCTGGCCGTCGCGATGATGTTCCCGCCGCCGCGGCCGCGGAGCGCGGGCAGCGCGGCGTGCACCCCGTAGACGACGCCGTCGAGGTTGATGCCCATCGCGCGGCGGTAGACGGCGGGGTCGAAGGTCTCGTCCAGCCGCCCGCCTCCGGCGATGCCGGCGTTGAGGAACGCCACGTCCAGGCCGCCGAAGCGCTCGACGGCGGTGGCGACGGCGGCCTCGCTGTCGGCGGGCTCGCGGACGTCGCACCGGACGAACGCGCCGTCCAGCTCCTTGGCGAGCGCGGCGCCGGCCTCGGCGTCGACGTCGGCGAGCACGACCCGGGCGCCGGCGCGGGCCAGCCGGCGGGCGACGGCGGCGCCGATGCCGTTGGATCCACCGGTGATCAGCGCGACCTTGCCGGTTCCGTCGAAGGCTGCCATCGGGACTCCCCTCCCAAGTAACTGACTCGTCAGTTACTCTAGCGGAATGGACTTCGGTTTGAGCGAGCGGGCCCAGGAGCACCTCGGCCGCCTCCAGGACTTCATGGACTCCCACGTCTACCCGGCGGAACCGGTCTACGCGGCGCAGCGGGCGGAGCTGCGCGCGCAGGGCCGCGAGCACCACGTCCCGCGGATCGTCGAGGACCTCAAGGTGGAGGCGCGCAAGCGCGGCCTCTGGAACCTGTTCCTTCCCGACAGCGAGGACCCCGCACACGGCCTGAGCGTCACCGACTACGCCTCGCTCGCCGAGATCACGGGCCGCTCCCCCAGCCTCGCGCCGGAGGCGACGAACTGCGCGGCCCCCGACACCGGCAACATGGAGGTCCTGCACCTGTTCGGCACGCCCGAGCAGAAGGAGCGGTGGCTGAGGCCGCTGCTCGACGGCGAGATCCGCAGCGCGTTCGCGATGACGGAGCCGGAGGTGGCGAGCTCGGACGCCACCAACATCTCCACCCGGATCGAGCGCGACGGCGACCACTACGTGGTCAACGGCCGCAAGTGGTGGATCAGCGGCACCGCCGACCCGCGCTGCAAGATCATGATCGTGATGGGCAAGACCGACCCGGAGGGCCACCCCTACCGGCAGCAGTCGATGGTGCTGGTGCCGCTGGACGCGCCCGGGGTCGAGGTCGTCCGGCCGCTGCCCGTGTTCGGCTACCAGGACCAGCACGGCCACTGCGAGATCACCTTCACCGACGTCCGGGTGCCGGTGGAGAACCTCGTCGGCGAGGAGGGCGGCGGCTTCGCGATCGCGCAGGCGCGGCTCGGGCCCGGCCGCATCCACCACTGTATGCGCGCGATCGGGATGGCCGAGCGGGCGCTGGAGCTGATGTGCGAGCGCGCGGCGTCCCGCGTGGCGTTCGGCGGCCCGCTCGCCAAGCAGGGCGTGGTGCGCCAGCAGATCGCCGAGTCGCGGATGGCGATCGAGCAGGCCCGGCTGCTCACCCTCAAGACCGCGTGGCTGATCGACAAGCAGGGCGTGCAGGCCGCGCGGTCCGAGGTCGCGGCGATCAAGGTGATCGCGCCGCGGGTGGCGCTGGACGTCGTCGACAAGGCGATCCAGGTGCACGGCGGCGCCGGCGTCAGCGACGACACCCCGCTCGCCGCGATGTGGGCGGGCCTGCGCACCCTGCGCCTCGCCGACGGGCCGGACGAGGTCCACGTCCGCTCCGTGGCGCGCGCCGAGCTGGGCAAGTACCTCGGCACATGACCGACGGCACGGGGGACGCGGGACCGCCCGCGGCGGGGCCGGGCGTGCGGCGCCGGATGCCGTACGCCCGGCGGCGCGAGCAGCTGCTCCAGGTGGCGCTGGAGGAGTTCGGCCGGCGCGGCTACCACCTGACGCAGATGGAGCACGTCGCCGCGGCGGCGCAGGTGTCCAAGGCGCTGCTGTACCAGCACTTCGTGTCCAAGGAGGAGCTGTTCGCCGAGGTGACGGAGGCGATCGTCACCGAGCTGACCGGGCGGCTGAACCAGGCGGTGCCCGCCGCGCACGGCACGGCGGGCGGCATCCGGGCGATGATCCGGGTGCTGTTCGACTACGCGACCGAGGAGCCCGACGCGTGGGCGCTGGTGGTCCGGCACCTCGACAAGCCGGAGGTCGGGCTGGAGCTGCGGGAGCTGCGCGAGCGGCTCGGCACCGCGTTCGCCGACCTGCTGCTGCGCCGCCGCCGCGCCGACCCGAAGCTGTCGCGCGCCGCCCTCGAGGTGAACGAGCGGCGGGCGCGGCTGCTCGTCCCGCTGATGTACGGGTCGATGCTGTCGATGGTGTCGTGGTGGCTGGAGCATCCCGACACGCCGCGCGAGCGGGCCGAGCAGATGGCGCTGGAGTTCATCTGGCTGGGCCTGGACCGGCTGCGCACGGGCGAGCGGCTGCCCCGCGGCTGACGGCTCCGCTCCCGTGAGACGACCGGGGACGCGGGCGGCGGTCAGCCCGCGGCGACCGGCCGGCCGAAGACGTCGTCGCGGGCGAGGTCGAGCGCGGTGAGGACGGCGCCGCGCAGCACCGCGTCGCCGTCGTACGCGGCCGGCCGCACCGCGGTGGCGGCGGGGCTCAGGACGGCCAGCCGGGCGCCGACCAGGCCGGCGAGGCGGTCGCCGCCGCGGCGGCCGAGCACGCCGCCGAGCACGACCAGGCCCGGGTCCAGCACCGCGACCAGGGCGAACGCGCCCTCGGCGACGCGGTCGGCGAACGTCTCGGCGTCCAGGTCCCCGGCGGACGCCAGATCGACCAGGTCACAGAACCCGGCGCCGCCGAACCGGAGCATCCCGACCTCGCCCGCGCCGCCGGACGCGCCGCGCCGCAGCCGCCCGTCGAGCACGATCGCGGCGCCGACGCCGTCGTCCAGCCACAGCAGCGCGAAGTCGTCGTGGCCCGCGGCGGCGCCGTCGCGGTGTTCGGCGATGGCGGCCAGGTTGACCTCGTTCTCCACGACGACGCGCGCGGTGGTCCGGTCCCGCAGGGCCGGGAGCAGGTCGGGGCGCCAGCCGGGCATGTCGCCGTCGGTCACCAGGCCGGTGCCCGGATGGATCAGGCCGGGGGTGCCGACCACGACGGCGTGCAGGTCGATGCCGCCCGCGGTGTCGGCGACCGCCTCGCCGATCAGGGCCGGCAGGTCCGGGGCGGCCGGCAGCGGGCGGGAGGACGCCCCGGCCGGGTTCCCGGCGAGGTCGGCGACCGCGACGTGCACGGCGTCGCGGCGCAGGTCGACCCCGGCGACGTGGGCGCGGCCGGCGACCAGGCCGTAGAGCCGGGCGTTCGGGCCGCGCCGGTCGGCGCCGGCCTCCCCGGTGACCTCGATCAGCCCGTCCGCGCGCAGCCGCTCGACCAGGTCGGACACCGTCGGCCGGGACAGCCCGGTCAGCGCGCGCAGCTGCGGCGCGGTGAGCGGGCCCCGTTCGAGCAGCAGGTCCAGGGCGAGCCGGTCGTTGATCGCGCGGGCCATCGTCGGGTCGGCGGTCTTCACGGGAGCCATATTAGTCAGGGAGGCTGCCCGATCCGCTTTTCATCAGGAAGCCTGCCTGTTAGTTTCTGTGACCATGAGCCGTCCCCATCGCGCCATCGCCGCGGTCTTCGCCGTCCACGGCGCCGTCGCGGGCACCCTCGCGACCCGCATCCCCTGGATCCAGGACCACCTCCACCTCGGCGCCACGCTCCTCGGGCTCGCCCTCCTGTGCCCCTCCATCGGCGCGTTCGCCACGATGCCGACCGCGAGCCGGATCGCGCACCGCATCGGGGAGCGCACCGCCACCCGCGCCCTGATCGCCTTCTGGGCCGCGGCCCTGGCGCTGCCCGCGCTGTCGCCCGCGCCCGGCTTCCTGTTCGCCGCCATGCTGGTCTACGGGATGGCCGCCGGGATGTCGGACGTGGTGATGAACGGCCACGCGGTGTCGGTGGAACGGCACCTGAAGCGGCCGATCATGTCGGGTCTGCACGGGCTGTGGGCCGTCGGGAGCCTCGCCGCGGGTGGTGTCGGCATCCTCGCCGCGCACGCCGGGGTGGACGCCCGCGTGCACCTTGGCGTGGTCGCATTGCTCCTGCTCGCCGCGGGCGCCGCGGCGGGCCGCGGCCTGCTCCCCGACCGGGCCGACGCGGACGCCCCGGCGCCGCGCCGGTTCGCGCTGCCGAACCGGGCGATCGCGGCGATCGGCGTCGTCGGGTTCTGCGCGACGTTCGCCGAGGGCGCGAGCGCCGACTGGTCGGCGGTCTACCTCACCAAGGTCGCGGACGCGGGCCCGGGACTGGCCGCCGCCAGCTACACGGTCTTCATGGCGTGCATGGCGGCGACCCGGCTCGCCGGCGACCGGCTCGTCCGCCGGTTCGGTCCCGCGATGGTCGTGCGTTGCGGCGGGGGCGTCGCCGTGCTCGGCGGCGTCCTGGTGGTGGCGGCGCGCAGCGCGGTGCCGGGCATCGCCGGTTTCGCGCTGCTCGGCACCGGCGTCGCGACCGTCGTCCCGCTGGTGTTCGCGGCGGCCGGCAATGCCGGGAACACCCCGGGCGAGGGCGTGGCGGGCGTCGCCACGATCACCTACCTGTCCGGGCTGACGGCGCCGGCGGTGACGGGCTGGGCGGCGGGCGCGCTGTCCTACCCGGCCGCGTTCGCGCTCATCACCTGCATCGTCGCGCCGACGCTGCTGTTCGCCGGCGCGCTGCGCCCGCGTCCCGCCCCGGTCGCGGCGCCCGCCGGACCGCCGGTCGAGCCCCCCGTCCGGGAGCTACGCCCCTGAGAGACGGGCGAGGATCGCCGCCGTGGCCGACCCGGGCGGCGCGTAGTGCACGAGGACGCTCTGATCCGGATCGTTCTCGACATTGATCTTCATGTAGCGGAGCGTGATCTCCCCGAAGGCCGGGTGGCGGAACACCCGCTCGGACGGCGTGAACGGGGTGATCTCGTGGGACGCCCAGAACGCGCGGAAATCGGGGCTGGTGGCGGCCAGCCGCGCCACGAGCCGCTGGAAGCGGGGGTTTCCGGCCTGCCGCCCGGACTCGTTGCGCAGCAGCGCGGTCAGCCAGCGGGCCTCGGCCTCCCACTCGGCGAACCGCTCGCGCATCCAGGCGTTGTGGAACATCAGCCAGACGACGTTGAGGTCGTCGCCCGCGGGCCGTTCGGGCATGGTGCGCAGCAGCGCCTCCACCGGCGCGTTCCAGGCGACGAGGTCGAAGCAGCGGGTCACCACGTGGGCGAGGTTCGGTTCGACCATGGCGAGCAGGTCGCGCACCTCGCGCGTCACCGCGGCCGGCTCCGGCGGCTCGGCGGCGGGCTCCCCCGCCAGTTCCAGCAGGTGCCGGTGCTCGGCCTCGCCGAGCAGCAGCGCGCGGGCCAGGCTGTCGAGGACCTGCCGCGACACCCCGTTGACGCGGCCCTGCTCCAGCCAGGTGTACCAGGTGAGGCTGACGCCGGCCGCCGTCGCGACCTCCTCGCGGCGCAGCCCCGGCGTCCGGCGCCGCGGGCCGGGGACGATGCCCGCCTCCTGCGGCCGCAGCCGAGCGCGGCGGGACCGCAGGAAGTCGCCGAGTTCCTTGCGCCGCACGTCGGCGGTCGGGGAGGGCAGGACCGGTCACCTCGCTTCGCGCATGCCTGTCAGTGGCGTTAATAGCGTTAACTCTAATCTTGTCCGGCCGGGCCGGGGGGCGCAGCATCGGCGGCATGAGCACTCGAACCGTACTGATCACGGGCGCGGCCGGCGGGGTCGGCTCCGCGGCCGTCCGCAGGCTGACCGAACTGGGCTGGGAGGTGTACGCCGGGGTGCGGCGGCCGTCCGACGCCGGCCGGGTCCCCGGCGGGGCGCATCCCCTCGTCGTCGACCTGATCGACGAGGAGACGGTCGACGCCGCCGCCAAGGAGATCGCCGCGCGCACCGGCGGGCGCCTGGACGCGCTGGTCAACAACGCCGGCGTCATCGTCGAGGGCCCCGTGGAACTGGTGCCGCTGGAGGACTGGCGCCGGCAGTTCGACGTCAACGTGGTCGGCCAGATCGCGATGACCCAGGCGGTGCTGCCGATGCTGCGCGCCGCGAAGGGCCGGATCGTCAACATCGGCGCCGTGAGTTCGAGGATGAGCGGCCCCGCGTTCGGGCCGATCGCCGCGTCCAAGGCGGCGCTGGCGTCGGTCACCGAGGCGCTGCGGGTGGAGATGCGGCCGCTCGGCGTCGAGGTGTGCGTGATCGAGCCCGGCCTGCTGGACACCGATATCTTCGGCAAGTCCGGCGCCTCGCGGCGCGTGACCGGATGGCGCGGCGACGCCGACGCTCAGCGCCTCTACGAAGGGGTCAGTACGAAGATGGGCGAGTTCAACGCCCGGGCGAAGCCGGGACCGGTCGACTCGGCCGTGAAGACGATCGTCAGGGCGCTGACCGAGCGCCGCCCGAAGTCGCGCTATCTGGTCGGCCGGGACGCCCGGATGATGGCGGCGCTCGCGAAGCTCCCCGACCGCGCCCGTGACCGGCTGCTCCTGCGGGCCGTCGGCATCGACGCCGCGACCTACGGCGGGCAGGCATGCGAAAGGCCGGGGACGGCGGACGTCCCCGGCCGATTCACGCGTTGAACGCCGGCCTTACAGCGGGTAGACACCCTCGGCCTGCGGGCCCTTCTGGCCCTGGGTGATCTCGAAGCCGACGCGCTGGTTCTCGTCCAGGCTCCGGTAGCCGTTGGAGGTGATCGCCGAGTAGTGGACGAACACGTCCGGGCCGCCGCCGTCGGGGGCGATGAACCCGAAGCCCTTTTCGGCGTTGAACCACTTCACGGTGCCTTCGGCCATGATGTTCTCCTCTGGGTGAACGGAATCACCAGCCGCCGGACGGCGGCCGGGCTGCAAGCGGACTCATCTCACGTCCGCCCGGATTCACCCGGAGCTGCAACGGAGAACGCCCTCGTCTTGAACTTCTGCGGGCGTTTCATAAAGCAAACGTTCGAGACTGCTTGGCCGCCGCACCTGGCCGGTCGCGGCGACAGCAACGAACCTACCCCATGCGGGCCCGGAGGGAACCCCGACACACCTAAGTCAGATCATCGAGCGCGACGGCCGCGCGGTGGCAGTCGTGGAACGTGCAGTACAGCGGCACGGGGGCGAACCGCACGACGTCCGGCTCGCGTGCGTCGGCGACCACACCGTGGGTCTCGGCGAGCCGCCGCACCAGTCCCCCGGCGCCCTCCGCGCCCGCCACCCGCAGCGACAGCTGGCTGCCGCGCGCCGCCGGGTCGTCCGGAGTGATCACCTGGACGCCGCGCAGCGGGGCGAGCCGGGCCGCGAGGTAGCCGGTGAGCCGCTCGCTGCGGGCGCGCAGCGCCGCCATCCCGACCCGGTCGAAGATCTCCAGGGAGGCCAGCACCGGCGCCAGCGCGAGGATCGGCGGGTTGGACAGCTGCCAGGCGTCGGCGGAGGCGGGCGGCGCGATGTCGGGCTCCATCCGGAACCGGACGGACGGCTCGGTGCCCCACCAGCCCGACAGCTTCGGCACCGACGGGTCGGCGACGTGCCGTTCGTGGACGAAGCAGCCCGCGACCGCGCCCGGCCCGCTATTGAGGTATTTGTAGGTGCACCAGGCGGCGAAGTCGACGTCCCAGTCGTGCAGCCGCAGCGGGACGTTCCCGGCGGCGTGCGCGAGGTCCCAGCCGACGACGGCGCCGGCGGCGCGGCCCGCCTTGGTGATCGCGGGCATGTCCATGAGCTGGCCGGTCAGGTAGTTGACGCCGCCCAGCATCAGCAGCGCGACCGTGCCGCCCTCGCGTTCGAGGAACGCCAGGACGTCCTCGGTGCGCAGGTTGTCCTCGCCCGGGCGCGGCGCCAGCCGGACGACCGCGTCCGCGGGGTCGAGCCCGTGGTGGATCGCCTGGCTGGCGACCGCGTAGGAGTCGGACGGGAACGCCGAGTCCTCGATGACGATGCGGGTGCGGTCTCCGGACGGCCGGTAGAAGCTCGCCATCATCAGGTGCAGGTTGACCGTCAGCGAGTTCATCGCGACGACCTCGTGCGGCAGCGCGCCGACGAGGCGGGCGGCGGGCTCGCGGAGCAGTTCGTGGTAGTCGACCCACGGGCGGCGCGCCTGCGTGTGGCCCTCGACGGCGAGCCGCGCCCAGTCGTCGAGCTCCTCGCGCAGGCGGCCCGCGACGGCCTTCGGCTGGAGGCCGAGGGAGTTGCCGGCGAAGTAGGCGGCCTCGGGATACGTCCCGCCGGGCGCGGGCGGGATCAGGAACTCCCCGCGCAGCGTGGGCAGCGGGTCGGTCTCGTCCAGCCGCAGCGCCTCGCGCTCCAGGGCCTCCCGTTCCGCGCTCACGACGCGCTCCCCGCGACCGCCGTGCCGGCCGTGCCGGCCGTGCCGGCGACAGGGACCGTAGCGGGCGCGAAGAACGCCTGCGCGTTGCCGCCGAGCAGCTTGGCGCAGTCGGCGTCGTCCAGGCCGGGACACGCTCGTATGGTCGCGCCCGGTTCCTGCTCTCCGAGCGGGAACGGGTAGTCGGTGCCGAGCATGACGCGGTCGGCGCCCATCACCTCCACCAGCAGCCGGAGCGCGCGCGGGTCGAACACGGCGGAGTCGACGAAGAACCGGTCGGTGTACTCCGACGGCGGGCGCGGCGAGTCGGCGCGGACGATGTCGCGCCGGTGCCAGGCGTTGTCGGCGCGTCCGAGCGTGAAGGCGAGGCTGCCGCCGCCGTGGCAGAAGCACAGCCGCAGCGACGCGGGGATCCGCTCGAACGCGCCGGACAGCATCAGCCCGAGGATGCTCAGCTGCGTCTCGGCGGGCATGCCCGACAGCCACGGCAGCATGTGCCCCCGCATCCGGTCGGCGCCGAGCATGTCCCACGGGTGCGCGAGCACGGGCAGGCCGATCCGCGCGCAGTGCGCGAGGAACGCGGTGATGCCGGGGTCGTCCAGGTTCCGGTCTCCGACGTGGTTGCCGATGTGCACGCCGCGGTGCCCGGCCGCCGCCGCGCGCGTCGCGACCTCGCAGGCCAGCGCCGGGTCCTGCAAGGGGACCTGGCAGAGCGGCAGCAGCCGGTCCGGCGCGTCCGCGCAGAATGCGAGGATGCGGTCGTTGACCAGGTCGCACCAGTCGGCGGCGCGGGACGGCTCGGCCTCGTACCCGAACATCAGCGGGGTGGACGAGACGGCCTGGACGTCGACTCCGGCGGCGTCCATGTCGGCCACCCGCCGCGCGGGGTCCCACAGCCCCTCCTCGACCGGCCGGTACTCCCGGTCGCCGCTCATCATCATGCCGGTGCCGTCGCCGTGGACGCGCAGCCACGGCTCACCGCCGTCGGCGAGGATCCGGCCCTCGGCACGGCCGAGCCGGGGGAAGACATGGGCGTGGACGTCGATGACTGTCACTGGAGCTCCGTCGAACGCGAGGGGGTCAGGCGCGCGGCGCCGTCTTGGGGACCATGGATTCGGGCCACCGGCGGCCCGGGTGGACGGCGCCGCAGTTCGGGCATTCGCGGTCGCCGCCGTAGAAGCCCTCGAACGCGGGCGGCAGGTCGTCCACGATCGAGCGGACCTGAAGTTCGGCGCGGTGCACGAGGTGGTGGCACTCGGTGCAGTACCACTCGAACGCCTCCGTGAGCCCCTCGGGCCGCGGGATCTCCACCACGAGGCCGATCGAGCCCTCCTCGGGCCGCTGCGGGGAGTGCCGCACGTGCGGCGGCAGCAGGAACACGTCGCCCTCGTTGATCTGAAGGTCGGTGGGCGGCTTGCCCTCCTCCTCCATGACCCGCAGGACCATGTTGCCCCTGAGCTGGTAGAAGAACTCCTCGGTCGGGTCGTCGTGGAAGTCGGTGCGCTGGTTGGGCCCGCCGACCACCATGACGATCAGCCCGGCGTCGTCGAACACCTGGACGTTCCCGACCGGCGGCTTCAGCAGGTCGCGGTGCTCGTCGATCCACGCCTGGAAGTTGAAGGGGCGTCCGAACGTCAGCTGCGGCAGGGTCATGCTCCGGCCTCCTCGCCGTTGCGTGGGATGTGGGCGACGCACGAGATCTCGATGAGCAGGTGCGGGTGCGGGAGTTGGTGGACCGCGACGGTGGTGCGGGCCGGGCCGGTCTCGTCGAAGTACTCGCCGTAGACCTCGTTGTAGCCGCCGAAGTCGTTCATGCTCACCAGGTAGGTGGTGACGCTGACGACGTCGGCCAGCCCTCCCCCGGCGGCCTGCAGCAGGTCGGCGATGTTGCCGATGACGGCGCGGGTCTGCACGCGGATGTCGAGGTCGGTGACGCCCATCGGGTCGGCGCTCGCGCCGGCGAACGTGCCGTCGGGCCGCCGCGAGCTGGTGCCGGAGACGAACACGAAGTCCCCGGCCCGCTTCACATGCGGGAACCGCCCGCGCGGCTTGGCCTTGCCCTCGACGAGGATCGCATCGCTCACCGGGTCGTCACCTCCGCGCTGCCGAGGCCGGCTCCGGTGACGCGGACGTGGGCGTCCTTGGGCAGCGGGACGGCGGCCGTCGCGGCGCCGGCCAGCACCACCCAGCCGGGTTCGAGGGCCATCCCGGCGCCGAGCGCGAGCCGGGCGGCGGCGCGCAGCGACCGGGCCGGGTCGCCGAGGATCGCGGCGGACGACCCGGTCTGCACCGGCCGCCCGTCGATCTCCATGAGCAGCCCGATGTTGGACAGGTCGCGCGGCTCGTGCCAGGCGCCGAACCCGTAGAGGGCGGCGGAGGCGTTGTCGGCGACGACGTCCGGGAGCGTGAACTTGAAGTCCGCGTAGCGGGAGTCGAGGATCTCGAAGCCGACGGCGACGCCCGCCACGGCCGACTCGACCTCGGCGACGGAGCGGACCTCGCGGCCGATCAGGTACACGATCTCCGGTTCGATCCGCGGGTGGATGAGGTTCGACAGGTCCGCCGCGTCCCCGGCCTGCATCCGGTCGGTGAGCAGGCCCCAGATGACGTCGTCCACGCCCATCTGGACCATCTTCGCGCGGCTGGTGAAGCCCATCTTCACGCCGGAGAGCCGCTCCCCGCGCCGGATCCGGTGCTCGACCAGCTCGCGCTGCACCGCGTAGGCGGTCGCCACGTCGAACGGCGCGGCGTCGGTGAGCTTCGGGATCGCGCGGACGTCCCGGGCGGCGTCGTCCAGCGTCGCGGCGAGCGCGTGCACGTCAACGGTCACGATTCCTCCCTGTCCTGGTCGGCGCGGCCGAACGCGACGCGGACGTCGCCGAGGCCGTCGATGCGGGCTTCGAACACGTCGCCGGGCGCGGCGGGCACGACCGGGCCGAGCGCGCCGGTCAGCACCGTGTCGCCGGCGCGCAGCGGGCGGCCGACGCGGGCGAGGGTGTCGGCGAGCCACAGCGCGGCGTTCAGCGGATGGCCGAGGCAGGCGGCGCCGGTGCCGCTGGACAGCTGCTCGCCGCGCCGTTCGATGACCATCCCGCACAGCCGCAGGTCGACGTCCTCGAGCCGGACGGGCCGGTTGCCGAGCGCGTACATGCCGGACGAGGCGTTGTCGGCGACGGTGTCGGCGAGCGTGATGTCCCAGTCGCGGATGCGGCTGCCGACGATCTCGATGGCCGGGAGCGCGAACGCGGTCGCGCGGATGAGGTCGGCGACGGTGTGCCGCTCGTGCGCGAGGTCGTGCTCCAGCACGAGCGCGACCTCCGCCTCGACGCGCGGCTGCAGGACGGCGCCGGCCGGGATCTCGTCGCCGTCCGGGACGGCCATGTCGGCGTACAGCATCCCGAAGTCGGGGCTGTCGACCCGCATCTGCTCCTGGACGGCGCGGGAGGTCAGGCCGATCTTGCGGCCGGACAGCCGCCGCCCCTCCCCGAGCCACCGCTCGGTCATCCGGTCCTGCACGGCGTAGGCGTCGTCGGCGGTCGCGATGAGGTCGCGGACGGGCTCGCACGGGACGCCCGAGGCGTAGGCGCCGAGGATGCGCTCGGCCGCCGCGTCGATGTCGCTGGTCACTTGGCTCGCTCTCAGATCTGGATGCACACGTTGACGGGCTCGGAGAAGAAGTCCAGTGAGTACTCTCCCCCTTCGCGGCCGATCCCGGACGCCTTGACGCCGCCGAAGGGCGTGCGGAGGTCGCGCAGGTTCCAGCAGTTCACCCAGACGATGCCGGTCTCCACCTTCGGCGCGACCCGGTGCGCCCGGGACAGGTCGCGGGTCCACACGGTGGAGGCGAGGCCGTAGGGGCTGTCGTTGGCGAGCCGGAGCGCCTCGTCCTCGGTGTCGAACGGCGCGACGTGGCAGACCGGCCCGAAGATCTCCTCGCGGACGGTCCGGGCCGTCTCGGGGAGTCCGGTGAGGACGGTCGGCTCGACGTGGAAGCCGCCGTCGCGTGCGTCGCCGAACGACGGCGCGCCGCCGCCCGCGACCACGGTGGCGCCCTCCTCGCGGGCGAGCCGGTAGTACGACAGCACCTTGTCGCGATGTGCGGCGGAGATCATCGGCCCGTAGTCCGCGAGTTCCTTCGCGCGTGCGCCGAGCCTCTCCACGAACTCGTCGAAGACCGGGCGCTCGACATAGACGCGCTCGGTGCACAGGCAGATCTGCCCGGAGTGGGTGAAGGACGAGCGGACGGTGCCGTCGACGGCGGCGTCGAGGTCGGCGTCGGCGAACACCAGCGCCGGGTTCTTGCCGCCCAGCTCGAACGAGACCGGCGTGACGTGGTCGGCCGCGTTGCGCATGATCGCCGTGCCGGTCGCGGACTCGCCGGTGAACGCGATGGCGTCGACGCCCGGATGCCCGGTGAGGAACTCGCCGGCCGCGCCGGGGCCGTGCCCGTGCACGAGGTTGAACGCGCCGGCCGGCAGGCCCGCCTGGTCGATGACCCGGGCGAGCAGCGTCGCGGTGGACGGGGTCTCCTCCGACGGCTTGACGACGACCGCGTTCCCGGCGGCGAGCGCGGGCGCGACCTTCCAGGTCATCAGCAGCAGCGGCAGGTTCCACGGCGAGATGATCGCGACGACGCCGAGCGGGCGCCGCACCGTGTAGTTCAGGGCCTGCCCGCCGCCGGCGCTCCAGCCCGGCACCTGCGTGGTGTAGGCGCGCTCGGGCCGCCCGTACAGCAGGTCGGCGTAGGCGCGGAAGTTGCCGATGGCGCGGGGCACGTCGACGGTCTCGGCGAACGCGCGCGGGCGGCCGGTGTCGGCGATCTCGGCGTCCACGAACTCGCCGGAGCGCGCCTGGATCCCGTCGGCGATGCGCCGCATCGCGGCGGCCCGCTCCTCGACGCCGGCCGCGCCCCAGGGGCCGCGCAGCGCCTCGCGCGCCGCCGCGACCGCGTCGTCCACGGCCTCGCGCGGCGCCTCCGGGACGGTGCCGATCTCCGCGCCGTCCGCGGGCGAGACAAGCGGGAAGGCCGGTCCGTCCGAACGGAAGACCCCGCCGACGTAGTGCTCAGCCTTCATCCCGCTCCTCCACGACGTGACCTGCCCCGACGATCAGATCCTCCGCCCGGACAGCTATGCCTTGCAAATACCAAAGATCCGCAGAGCTATGACGAGGCTGTGATATCAAGGCGGCATGCGTGCGATCGACCTGCTCAACGGCCGGCTCAAGCTGCGGCACCTGGTCCTCGTCGTCGCCATCGCCGACCAGGGCAGCGTGCTGCGCGCCGCCGAGCACCTGCGGCTGGCGCAGCCCGCGGTGACGCGCAGCCTGCGCGAGGTCGAGCACATCCTCGGCGTCGAGCTGTTCACCCGCGGACCGCGCGGCGTGACGCCGACGATGTTCGGCGACGCGTTCGTCGAGCACGCCCGCGCCGTGCTGGCCGAGCTGCGCCGCGCCGGCGAGCGGATCACCGGGCTCGCCGACGGCGAGGTCGGCACCGTCACCATCGGCACCCTGCTGGCCGGGTCGAACGTGCTGCTGCCCCGCGCGATCGCGGCGCTGAAGAAGGACCGCCCCGGCATCACCGTGATCGTCCAGGAGGCCACCTTCGACGCGCAGGTGCCGCGGCTGCTGGACGGCGAGATCGACCTGATCCTCGGCCGCCTCAACCCGATCGGCGACCTGCGCGGGCTGCGCCAGGTCACGCTGTACGGCGAGCCGATCCGGCTGGTCGCGCGGCACGGCCATCCGGCCCGCGCCCGCGCCGGACTCACGCTCGCCGACCTGCTCGACTACCCGTGGGTGCTGCCGCTGGAGCAGACCGCGCTGCGCGCCGAGCTGGAGCAGGTGTTCCGCGCCGGCGGCCTGGAGCCGCCCGGCGACCTGGTGGAGTGCACGTCGGTGCTGACCGTCCGGACCCTGGTCCGCGACACCGACATGATCGCCGCGCTGCCGCAGCTGGTCGCCGAGACCGACGCCGACCTCGCGCCGCTGCCGGTGCCGCTGGAGACCGTCCGCCGCCAGGTCGGCGTCACGCTGCCCGCGCACCGCGCGCCGACGCCGTCCGCCCGGCTGATGCTCGACCACCTGCGCCGCGAGGCCGTGAAGATCGCGGCGGCCTGATCACAGCGAGCCGGCCAGGCCGAGCAGCGCCTGGAAAACCGCCGACGCCGGATCGCCGAGGTCGAGCACCACGTCGAAGTGGTCGCGGTCCGGCACGACCATCGCCTCGCCCGCGCCCCACAGCGGCGCGAACCTCCGGGACTGCTCGACGAACCCGGCGCCGTCGTGCTCGGCGACCGCGACGACCGCCGGGCAGCGCCGCCCGCCCGCCAGCAGCGCGGGACTGAGCGCCGCCGCGCGCTCCACGTCCAGCTTCACGTACTCGTTGACGTAGACGCGGGTGATCGGGCGGATGTCGAACAGCCCGCTGAACGGCATGGCCGCCTTCACCACGTCCTCAGGGAGCCCGAACTCCTCCTGCCACCCGCCGACCATCGTCATGCCGGTGAGGTGCCCGCCGGCGGAGCTGCCGCCGACCACGATCCGGTCGGGGTCGAGGCCGTGCTCGCGGCCGTGCCGGTGAACCCACGCGATGGACGCGCGCACCTGCCGGACGATCTCCTCCAGCGTCGCCTGCGGCGCGAGCGTGTAGTCCGGCACCACGGTCGCGATGCCGTGCTCGTGGAGCGTCCGCGCCATGAACGACGAATCCGCTCGCGACAGCGCCATCCAGTAACCGCCGTGCAGGAAAACGAACACCGGCCGCAGGCCGTCGTCGCCGACGCCCCACACGTCCAGCCGCTCGCCGCTCGGCTCGTCGTAGACGATCCCGGGGTGCCCGGGCAGCCCGTCCACGGCCGCCTCCGACTCGGCCCGGTACCGGACCATGTGCCGCTCGAACAGTTCCGGCCCGGCCTTGCGCCGCACGTTGTAGGCGACGTCCAGCTCCTCGTCGCTCAGCTCGTTCCCCGGCCAGTCGTTCAGGTCGACCACGACCACCCACCCCTCCCGGTCCGCCCCAGCCTCCCGCCGCGGCGGCGGAGGGATCAAATACCGGTCTCGTCGGCCGCTATGACCATCGCGCTATGCCCACACCGGCTCCACCGACTCCTGATCGAGAGGACAGGGCCGCGCCCGGTCCCCGGAGGGCGGGACCGGGCGCGGACGGGTTCAGAGGACCTTGCTGAGGAACGCCTTCGTGCGCTCGTTGGACGGGTTGTCGAGCACGTCGGCGGGGCGTCCCGACTCGACGACGACGCCGCCGTCCATGAACACCACGCGGTCGGCCACCTCGCGCGCGAAGCCGATCTCGTGCGTGACGACGATCATGGTGAGGCCCTCCTCGGCGAGGGTCTTCATCGTCTCCAGCACGTCGCCGACCAGCTCGGGGTCCAGGGCGCTCGTCGGCTCGTCGAACAGCATCAGCTTCGGCCGCATCGCCAGCGCGCGGGCGATCGCGACGCGCTGCTGCTGGCCGCCGGACAGCTGCCGCGGGTAGCCGTCGGCCTTGTCGGCGAGCCCCACCTTGGCGAGCAGCTCGCGGGCCCGGTCGCGCGCCTGCCCGCGGGGCTCCCGGCGCACGCCGGTGGGCGCCTCGATGACGTTCTGCAGGACGGTCAGGTGCGGGAACAGGTTGAACTGCTGGAACACCATGCCGATCTCGCGGCGCTGCCGGGTGATCTCGCGCTTGCGCAGGTGCCGCACCTTCCCGCCGGACGCGCTGAACCCGATCAGCTCGCCGTCCACGTGCACCGAGCCGCCGTCGATGGTCTCCAGGTGGTTCACGCACCGCAGGAACGTCGACTTGCCGGACCCCGAGGGCCCGAGGACCACCACGACCTCGCCGGGGTCCACCTCGAGGTCGACGCCCTTCAGCACCTCCAGGTGCCCGAACTTCTTGCGGACGTTGCGGGCGCGGACCATCGGCACTCCGGTACGCGACGCCTCCGGCGGCGTGTCCTTCTCCAGCGTGCTCAAGCGGTCACCTCCGGGGGCGGGACGGGGCGGCGGCGCCGCATCAGGACGAAGTCCCAGAAGCCCTGCCGGGCGTTGCGGGTCGCGCCGCGCGCGTAGTGGTGCTCGATGAACGACTGCCCGACGTACAGGATCGAGGTGATCACCAGGTACCAGAGGCAGGCGACGAGCAGCAGCGGGATGGTCTGGAACGTCCGGTTGTAGATGGACTGGACGGTGTAGAGGAGGTCGGCGAGCGCGATCACGCTGACCAGCGAGGTGGCCTTCAGCATGTTGATCACCTGGCTGCCGGTCGGCGGCACGATGAACCGCATCGCCTGCGGCAGGACGATCCGGCGGAAGGTGCGGACGCCGCCCATCCCGAGCGCCTGCGCGGCCTCGGTCTGGCCGGGGTCGACGGCGAGCAGCCCGCCGCGGATGATCTCGGCCATGTAGGCGGCCTCGTTCAGGCCGAGCCCGAGGATCGCCGCGACCAGCGGGGTGATGAGCTGGTTGGTGCTGCCGTGCGCGAACTCCGGCCCGAAGGGGATCCCGACCGAGAGGCGCGGCAGCAGCGCCGACAGGTTGTACCAGATGACCAGCTGCACGAGCACGGGGATGCCGCGGAAGAACCAGACGTAGAGCCCGCAGGCCGTGCGCAGCAGCGGGTTGTCCGACAGCCGTCCGACCGCGAGCAGGATCCCGCCCGCGATGCCGACCGCCATCGCGATGACGGTCAGTTCGAGCGTGACGGCGATGCCGTCCCCGATGAGGGAGGCGTTGACGTAGCGGCCGACGACGTCCCACTGGAAGTTGTCGTTGGTCCACAGCAGGTGGGCGAACTGGGCCGCGAGGACCAGCACGACCAGTGAGGCCACCCACCGCAGCGGGTGCCGGACGTGCGCGGCGCCGGCCACGTCGACGTCGGCGACGGTGTCGCCGGAGCGCTTCTCGGTCATGGTCACCGCCGGTTCACCCCTCCCTGGGCGCCAGGTTCACGCCCGGCTCGTCGAGCATGTTCGCGGTCAGGCCCCATTCGGTCATGACCTTCTTGTAGGTGCCGTTCTCCATGAGCTTGCGCATCGCCCGCAGCAGGACGTCCTTCAGCGGCGAGTCCTTGGCCACGACGGCGCCCTGGTAGAGGTCGTCGAAGCCGTTGGCCTTGCCGGTGCCCGCGAGCTGCAGGTCGTCGCCGGACTGCTTGACGAAGTAGCCGAGCGGTGCCTGCGAGGAGAAGAACGCGTCGGCGCGGTGCGAGCGGACGGCGAGGGTCGCGGTCGGCTGGTCCTTGTACGACTGGACCTGCACGGCCGGTTTGCCCTGCTGGACGCAGGTCCCGGACTGCTTCTTGGCGACGTCCTCGGCGGAGCCGCCCGCCATCACCGAGATCTTCAGCCCGCAGGTGTCGGCGATGGACCCGATGTGCTTCGGGTTGCCCTTCGGGACGGCGAACACGACGAACTCGCGGACCCAGTCGACGAAGACGTTGTCGCCCTCCCGCTCGGGGAAGTCGCCGATCGGGCCGAGCGCGAAGTCGTACCGGCCGGCCTTGATGCCGGTCAGCTCGCTGGGCAGCCCGTCGACGGTGACGTGCTCGATCTTCACGCCGAGCAGCTGGCTGAGCGCGGTCGCGAGGTCGGCCGAGGCCCCCGACAGCGACCGGCCGTCCGACCCGGCGATCTCGTACGGCGGGAACGAGCCGTTGTTGACCGAGATCAGCTTGCCGGACGCCTTGTTCTTGGCGGGCAGCGCGTCGTGCAGCGCGTGGTCGATGGGCTGGCGCAGGTCGGCGGCCTTGGCCCCCTGCGCGGACTTGCCGTCGCCGAGGATCCCCTCGGCCTCGGGCGGGTTCGCGCCGCACGCGGCCGTCGCGGCGAGCAGCGCGCCCGCGAGGGCGGCGGAGATCGCCGTGCGGCCCCTCATGCCGTCTCCTCTCTCGGCCGGATGGACGGGTCGACCCGGAAGCGCCGGTTCGCCAGGACCGGCAGCCTGCGCCGGGCCTCGTCGAGCTCCTCCCGGTCGGCGACCGCCCACAGCAGCCCGGGCCGGTCGGCGAGCCGGTCGCGGACGGTGCCGAGCGGGTCGACGACCATGCTCGCTCCGATGTTGCGGCGGCCGCACTCGCCGGAGGCCGCCACGTAGCAGGTGTTCTCCAGCGCCCGGGCGGTGACCATGACCTCCCAGTGCCGCTCCTTGGCGGGGCCGCGCACCCAGGCCGCCGGCAGGGCGAGCACGTCCGCGCCCGCGTCGACCAGCAGCCTGGCCATTTCCGGGAATCTTACGTCGTAGCAGGTCATGAGCCCCACCTGCCAGCCGGCGCAGTCGAACACGACCGGCTCGCCGTCGCCGGGGCGGACCCGGTCGGACTCCCGCGCGCCGAACGCGTCGTACAGGTGGACCTTCCGGTAGACGGCGACGATCCGGCCGTCGCGGATCGCGGCGAGGGTGTTGTGCACCTTGCCGCCGCCGGCGGGCTCGTGGATCCCGACGACGACGGTGGTGCGCGAGCCCGCGGTGTGCTCCAGCAGGCCCGTGACGAACGGGCCGTCGAGGGGCTGCGCGGCCTCGGCGATCCGCTCCGGCTCGTCGATGAACAGGGCGAGGGAGTCCTCGGGCAGGACGAGCAGGTCCGCGCCGCCCTCCACGGCCTCGTCGATGAGCGTCACGCAGGTCTTGAGGTTGGTCTGCCAGTCCTCGGTGGAGGCGAACTGGCCCACGGCGATCCTCACGCGAAGACCTCCTCGGCCTTGATGGGGCGGGGCGCGATGCCCTGCTCGTGCAGTTCCTCGCAGAACGCCGCGATCATCGCGGCGTTGGCCTCGGCGCCGTACGGCATCCAGTCGTCGCCGAAGAGGCGCGCCTGCGTCTCCAGCTCGTCCAGCAGCCAGGGCGTGGTGTCGGTGAGCAGGCGGCGGCGCTCCAGCCAGACGCGCTTGGACTCCTCGAACGCGTCCTGCAGCACCTCGGGGAGCCACGGGTGCTCGTCCACGACCTCGCGCTTGAGAGCGAGGATGTGGATGCCGGGGACGAAGCCCGTCCGGGCGAAGTAGTCCTTCTCGGCCTGGCGGTGGTCGCCGTAGAGGTGCCGGAAGCGGCTGTCCGCGGTGAACATCTCCGGCGGCATGAACGGGGTGAAGACGGCGTCGAAGGTGCCGTCGGCGAGCCCGTCGACCAGCGAGCGGTCCGCGACCCGCACGTTGGCGGGCAGCGGACGCGTCCCGACCCGGTCCTTGCCGCTCTCGCCGGTCGTCAGCGGGCCGACGCGCCATTCGATCGCCGACAGGTCGACGCCGTCGGCGCGCAGCAGCGCCCGGGTCCAGGTGTTGCCGGAGTCGGGCCATCCGGTCAGCCCGATCGTCGCGCCCGCCAGGTCGCGGGGCGCGGTGTGCGCGCTGTCGTTCCGGACGAGCACGCAGCGCTGCCGGAAGCCGCGCATCACGAACACCGGCAGCCCGGCGAGCCGCTCGTCGCCGTCGCCGCGCCCGAGGGCGTACCTGCTGAAGGACGTCTCGCCGCCGTGCAGGTCCGGTTCGGCGAGCACGTCCGGGGTGACCTCGCGGGTCTCGATCTCCAGCGCCACGCCGCGGGCGCGCACCCGGCCGGTGAGCAGCGGGACGAGGTGGTCCCAGTCCCGCAGCGCCAGGCGAATACGTGGAATCGGCACAACGCTCCATTTCTGCATGTGAGAGGGGGTTTTGCCGCGCTCTCGGCGCGATGGGACCCGACTTTAGGCCGCGTTTGTACCGCGTACAATGGGTGTTTTGTTACTACACAAAGTTTTGCGCGGAGGTAACGTGATCGACGCGGCGTGGCTGGCCGAGCGCATCGGCGACCGCACGGCCCGGGGCATCGCCGCCTCGATGACCCACCTGATCCGCAGCGGGGACCTCCCGGCCGGGACGCGGCTGCCGACCGTGCGGGGCCTCGCCGCCGAGCTCGGGGTCAGCCCGGGCACGGTCGCCGACGCCTGGTCGACGCTGCGCCGGCACCGCGTCGTCAGCGCCCAGCGGCGCCGCGGCACGGTCGTGATCGGCCCCCCGAACGTGCCGCACCCGGCCCGGTACGAGCGCATCGGCGAGTTCGGCAACCGGCTGGCCGTCGACCTGGCGATCGCGGCGCCCGACCCCGCGCTGCTGCCGCCGCTGGACGCCGCGCTCGCCGCCGGCGCCCGCGCCCCCCGGCTGAACGACTACACCCGCGAGACGATCACCCCGGCGCTGCGCGCGGCCGTCGAGCCCGGCTGGCCGTTCCCGCCGGCCGGGCTGCTCACCGTGGGCGGCGGCTACGAGGGCGTCCAGCTCGTCTGCCAGACCGTCGCGGTGCCCGGCGACCGCGTCGCCGTCGAGGACCCGACCGGCGCCCGCCTGCTGGACATCCTGGAGGCGCAGGGCGCCGAGGTCGTGCCGGTCGCCTGCGACGACGAGGGGCCCGAGCCGGACGCGCTCGCCGAGGCGCTCGCCGCCAAGCCCGCCGCGTTCGTCTACCAGCCGCGCGCCCACACCCCGCGCGGGCACGCGCTGACCCCGGCGCGCGCGGCGGCCCTGGCGGAACTGCTCGCCCCGACCAACACCCTCGCCATCGAGGACGACGGCACCGGGGAGGTGTCGTCCTCCCCCATGGTGAGCGTCGGAGCACACCTGCCCGAGCGCACGGTGCTCGTCCGCTCCTACTCCAAGTCGCACGGCCCGGACCTGCGCATCGCCGTGATCGGCGGCGCGGCGGAACCGGTGGAGCGCGTCCGCGTCCTGCGCAGCTTCGGCACCGGCTGGACGAGCCGCATCCTGCAGGACGCGCTGGCGCACCTGCTGACCGATCCGGCCGCCGTCGCCACCGTCGCCCGGGCCCGCGGCACCTACGCCGAACGCCGCGAGGGCCTCGCGTCCGCCCTCGCCGAGCGCGGCGTCCGCACCGGGAACCGGGACGGGCTGATGCTGTGGGTCCCGGTCGCCGACGAGTCCGCCGCGCTGGTCACGCTCGCGGCGCACGGGGTCGCCGCCGCCCCCGGCAGCCGGTACCAGATCGCCCCGGCCGGCGCCCATGTCCGGATCGCGACCAGCCGTCTCCCCGACGCGCCGCTCGGCGTCGCGGAGCTGGCCGACCTCATGGCGCTGGCGGCGCGTCCCCGCTGACCGGCAGGAGGCCGGGAAGGTCCCCGGCGTGGCTCTGGAGGTAGGCGGCCAGGGTCTCCGGGATGAGGGCGACCGGCGCGAGTCCCGCGGGCGTGCACGGGAAGCGGTCGACGTCGTACCGGCCCTTGGACGGGTCGTCGAACTCCGGACCGTGCCGCAGCGACAGGTCCATCGTGAGAAGGCGGCAGACGTAGAAGACGTTCAGGCGGTGTAGCTCCGGGAGCTGTTCACTGCACGCGAACACCTGGCGGACGGGGCCGGCGGTGGCGCCGAGCTCCTCGTCCAGCTCCCGGCGCAGCGCCGCCTCCGGCCCGGCGTCGGCCGGCTCGATCTTGCCGCCGGGGGTCGTCCAGTAGACGGCGCGGCCGGGCACGGTGCGGCGCAGCAGGACCAGGTCGCCGCCGTCCAGGAGCAGGGCGCGGACGGCCCGCCGGATGCGGGGCGCGGGGCCGCCGGTCATGAGTTGAGGTAGGCGAGGACGGCCAAGACGCGGCGGTGCCCGCCGTCGGTCGGCGGCAGGCCGAGCTTGGCGAACACCGCGCCGATGTGCTTGCTGACCGACCGCTCGGTGATGACGAGCGTGGTCGCGATGGTGGCGTTGTCGAGGCCCTGCGCCATCAGCCCGAGCACCTCCCGCTCGCGCGGCGTGAGGGCCCGCAGCGGGTCGCTGCGGGCGGTCATCAGCTGGGAGACGACCTCCGGGTCCAGGGCGGTGCCGCCGGCGGCGACCCGGGCGAGCGCGTCGAGGAACTCGTCGACCCGGCCGACCCGGTCCTTGAGCAGGTACCCGACGCCCTCCGCGCCGCCGGACAGCAGCTCCGCCGCGTAGGTCTCCTCGACGTACTGCGAGAGCACGAGCACCGGCAGCCCGGGGATCCGCTTGCGCGCCTCGATCGCGGCGCGCAGCCCCTCGTCCCGGAACCCGGGCGGCAGCCGGACGTCCAGGACGGCGGCGTCGGGCCGGTGCTCCAGCAGCGCCGGCAGTACCTCGGGGCCGCTGCCGGCGACGGCGGCGACCTCGTGCCCGTCGGAGGTCAGCAGCAGCACCAGGCCCTCGCGCAGCAGCACGTTGTCCTCGGCGATCACGATCCGCACGGCAGGTCCGCTTCCAGCGTCGTCCCTCCCCCGTCGGGGCTGTCGATGCGGGCGGTCCCGTCGAGCGCGGCCACCCGGCGGCGGATGCCGGCCAGGCCGCTGCCGCGGCCCGCGTCGGCCCCGCCCTTGCCATCATCGCGCACTCTGATCAGCAGCCGGGCGCCTTCGCGGCGGACGGTGACCGACGCGGTGCGGGCGCCGCTGTGCTTGGCGACGTTGGTGAGCGCCTCGGCGACGACGAAGTAGGCGGCGGCCTCGACGGCGGCGGGCGCCCGGCCGGCCCCGTCGAGGTCCATCTCGACCGGGATGTGCTGCCCGGCGGCGAGCGCGCGCACCGCCCCGGCCAGGCCCCGGTCGGACAGGATCGGCGGGTACACGCCGCGGATGACCGTCCGCAGCTGGGTCAGCGCCTCCTCCACGCCGTCGCGGGCCTCCAGGAGCAGCGCGCGGGCGGCGCCCGGGTCGGCGTCGAAGCGGCGGTCGGCGAGGCCGAGCCGCAGCGCGGCGGCGACCAGCTGCGCCTGCGTCCCGTCGTGCAGGTCGCGCTCGATGCGGCGCAGCTCGGCGCCGTGCGCCTCCAGCGCCTCGGCGCGGGTCTCGGTGAGCTCCTCGACCCGCTCGGTCAGGCTGGTGCGGCGGGTGGGGCGCAGCAGCAGCTCCCCCAGCCGGGCCTGCCAGCGCACCAGCCGCGGCACCAGCCACAGCAGCAGCGCCACGTCGAGAGCCGTCTGGAGGAACGGCAGCGTGAGCGCCTGCGGCCAGGTGTACAGGTCCACGAACGCCGACACCGAGCCCTTGGGCGCGGCCCACCACCACAGCGGCATCGACGCCGCGTACGGGATCGCGGGCCAGAGCCCCACGGCCAGCACCGCCATGAGCAGGCCGGTGTACCCGCTCGCCACCATCCACGCGATGTCCCGCCACAGGGCCGGCGACCGCACCATCCGGCGCGCCTCCCCCAGGCCGGTGTCCCTGCCGTCGTGGTACGGCTCGGGGATCTCGCGGCCGAGCACCCGGCCCGCCCGGCGCCGTTCCGCGTTCGCCAAGGCGCGCAGCGGCTTCACCGCGTCCGGAAGCCACGGCAGCGCGACGACCAGCAGGGCCAGGAAGACCAGCAGCGGCGCCAGGCCGAGCAGCGCGGGCACGGTGATGCGCAGCGCGGCCACCAGCCGGCCGGTCGCCTCCGCGCTGCGCCGAAGCGCCGCCGTCACGCTCATCTGTGCCCTTGTCATGTCGCCTCACCGCACACGCTATGTGAGCACGTCGCGCGGCGCACCGGGGCCGGGTCCCCAGCCGATGGTGTAGCCCGCTACACCATCGATCGGGGAGTGCGCCCCGATGTGGCGGCCCTGCCCCGGAACCTAGGTTCGTCCTGGTGAGAGCGGGCTTCCACGGAGGGCGAGCATGACGACGATGACGGCCGAGGCGACCGCGGTGGCGGTGCGCCTGGAGTCGGTCACCAGGACCTACGGCGCGGTGCGGGCGCTCGACGACGTCAGCTGGACGTTCCCGCGCGGCGGGTTCACGGCCGTGATGGGGCCGTCGGGTTCGGGCAAGAGCACGTTCCTGCACTGCGCGTCCGGGCTGGACCGGCCGACCGCGGGGACCGTCCGGATCGGCGGCACCGACCTCGGCCGGCTCGGCGAGGCCAAGCTGACCCGGCTGCGCCGCGAGCGGATCGGGTTCGTGTTCCAGGCGTTCAACCTGGTCCCCTCCATGGACGTGGAGCAGAACATCACGCTGCCGCTGCGGCTCGGCGGGACGGAACCCGACCCTGCGTGGCTGGGCGAGGTGGTGCGCCGGGTCGGGCTGGAGGACCGGCTGCGGCACCGTCCGGCGGAGCTGTCGGGCGGGCAGCAGCAGCGCGCCGCCGTCGCCCGCGCGCTGGTCACCCGTCCCGAGGTGGTGTTCGCCGACGAGCCGACCGGTGCGCTCGACCCGCGTTCGGCCCGCGAGGTGCTGCGGCTGCTGCGCGACGCGGCGGACCTCACCGGGCAGACGGTCGTGCTCGTCACCCACGACCCGCTGGCCGCCGCGACCGCCGACTCGGTGCTGTTCCTCAGAGGCGGCCGGATCGTGGACCAGCTGCCCGCCCCGTCCGTCGCGGCCGTGATGAACCGCTGGGAGACGCTGTGAAGAGAATCGAGGGCAAGGGCGCGTTCGCGGGGATCTTCGCGGCGCTGCTGTTCGCCGCAGTGCTGGTCGGGGCGTGCGGAGTGCTGCTGGAGTCGGCGTTGCGCGCGCACGCGCCGGTGCACCGGTTCGCCGCGGCGGACGCGATCGTGACGGGCCCGCAGAACGTGACGCAGCGGATGAAGAGGCTCGGCGACGACCCGGAGAAGCAGAGCAGGCCCATCGCCGAGCGCGCCCGGGTCCCGGTCGCGGCGGCCGGGCCGCTGCGCGCGGTGCCGGGCGTCCGCGCGGTGGTCGCGGACGTGTCGTTCCCCGTCCTGACCTCGACCGGGCGCGCGGTCACGGGCCACGGCTGGGACTCGGCCGCCCTGCGCCCCTACGAACTGAGCGAGGGACGGGCGCCGCAGCGGCCCGACGAGGTGGTGCTGAGCCGGTCGGCCGGTGTCCGGCCGGGCGCGGCCGTGCGGCTGCAGGTCGCCGGGACGCCCCGCTCGTACCGGGTCACCGGGGTGGTGCCGTCCGGACCGGCGGCGGCGTTCTTCACCACCGGGACCGCGATGGCGCTGAACGGGCACCCCGGCCACGCCGATGCCCTGGCGGTGCTGACCGACGGGAAGCCGGACGCGGACGCGCTGCGCAAGGCGGCGCCGGGCCTGACGGTCGCCACCGGTTCGGCGCGCGGCGATGCCGAGGACCGCGCGGTCGCCTCCGCCCGTCCCGACATCGTGGAGATCGCCGGATCGTTCGGCGGCCTCGCCGTCATGACGGCGCTGGTCGTCGTCGGCGGGCTGGTCGTGCTGTCGGTGCGGGAGCGGGGCCGCGAGTTCGCGCTGCTGCGCGCGGTGGGCGCGACGCCCTGGCAGGTGCGGGGACGGCTCGTCCGCGAGACCGCGCGCGCCGCGGTCCCGGCCGGGCTGGCCGGTGGCGTCCTGTCACTCGGCGCGGGTGCGGCGATGCACGCGGCCATGATCCGCAAGGGTGTGCTGCCCGACGGGTTCGGACTGTCGCTCACCCCGCTGCCCGCGCTGGCCGCGCTCGCCGTCACCGTCCTCGCCGCGACTGCGTCCGCGCTGCTGGCGTCACTGCGGATCTCCCGGATCCGGCCGGTGCAGGCCCTCGGCGAGTCGGCCGCCGAACCGGCGGGACTCCCCCGGTGGCGCGTCATAGCCGGCGTCGCGTTCCTCGTCGTCGGCGTGAACGCCCTCGGCGTGTCCGCGGTCACGACCGGGCCGACCGCGAGCGCCTCGCTCGGCGGGCTGGTCATGGCGCTCATCGTCGCGGTCGCGCTGCTCGGGCCACTGCTGGCGCGGGCCGGTGAGCGGGTCCTCGGACGCGTCGCCGCCGCGCTGTCCCCGGTCGCCGGACGGCTGGCCCGCCACGCGGCGGTCGCCGCCTCGCTGCGCGCCGGCTCGATCATGACGCCGGTCGCGCTGGCCGTCGCGTTCGCGGGCGTGCAGTTGTTCGCGCAGTCCACGGTCGTCCACGCGACGGCCGCGCAGTTCGCCGACGGCAACCGCGCCGACCAGGTCATCGTGGCGGACGGCCCGGGTCTGCCGCAGGGTGCGGCGGACGCCGCGCGGCGCGTCCCCGGCGTCACCGCCGCGACCCCCGTCAAGCGCACCGCGGTGGTCATGGCGGTGAAGGAACTGGGCGAGAAGAACCTGCGGTCGCTGGGCGCCCAGGGCGTCGGCGCGGACGCCGCCGCCACGATGGACCCGGGGGTCGCCTCCGGCGGGCTCGCCGCGCTGCGCGGCAACACGGTCGCGCTCAGCCGGGACGTCGCGGGCGGGCTCCACGTCGGCTCCACCACCCCGCTTTGGCTGGGCGACGGCACCCGGGTCGACGCCCGGGTCGTGGCGGTGTACGACCGGGGGCTCGGCTTCGGTGACGTGCTGCTCCCCCACGATCTGGTCGCCGCGCATTCGTCCACGCCTCTCGACGACCACGTCCTCGTCCGCGGGAACGCCGACCTCCGGTCCGTCACGGCCGCCTACCTGGGCGCGCGGGCCGTCGACCGCGACGCCTTCGGCGCGCGGCTCTCGGACGAGACGAGGCTGCAGGGCTTCATCAGCTACGTCGTGGTCGGCGCGATCGCCGGGTTCATCGTCATCGGCCTCGTCACGACGCTCGCGCTGGCGACCGGCGCGCGGCGCCGCGAGTTCGCGCTGCTCAGGCTCGTCGGCGCGACCCGCCGGCAGGTGCTGCGGATGCTGCGGCTGGAGGCCCTCATCGTGCTCGGCACCGGCGCCGCCACCGGCTCCCTGATCGTCGCGGTCGTGATCCCGGCGTTCGCGATCGCGGTCACCGGGCTGCCGCTGCCCGCGGTGTCCCCGCTGACCTGCGCGGCGATCCTCGCGACCGTGGCGGGCTCCGGCGCCGCCGCCGTCCTGCTGCCCGCCCGGGCCCTGCTCCGCCGGCGCACATCCCCGAACATCCCCTGACCCCGTCCGAGCCCGCCGCCGGGAGCGCTGAGCAGGGACGCCACGCCGCTCGGGCGGACCGAACCCGCCCGCTCGTCCCCCGGGCGGCCCGCGCCGCCGTTACCATCTCGGAGTGCCAAGATCCCGTTGGCATGCTCTGTACCGGAACGGCGTGAAATGGATGATGTCGAGATCCGGCGGCACCTGCCGGGCAACCTCCCGCAGCTGTTCGCCGACGGCGCGGACGGCGCCGGCCCGGGCGCGGACGGCGCCCCCGGGCGGACGCTGTCGGTCTCGCTGCCCGAGGGCGACGTCGTGTGGCCCGACCCCGGCTACCCGCAGCGGTCGCTGCTCATGCGCCCCGCCTTCTGGCTGAGCGACGACCCCGTGCACGGCGAGCTGTGGGGCCGGCTGCGCGCCGAGCACCCCCGGTCCGGGCTGTGGCCGCTGCTGCTGGACGAGACCGACCAGCCCTGGGCGTCGGGGCAGATCGCGCCCGAGCCCGTGGAGGAGATCGGCAACTACTCGCCCGACGCGTTCCTGTACGAGGTCTGGGCCGACTGGGCGGAGCAGGCGGCCGACGAGGACCACGACGACCTCGCCCCGTTCGGGAGGCACTGCCCGGGACCCGCCCCGGCCGGCACCCTGCTGGACGACCCGGACGCCGTCGCCGACCGGTACGCCCGGACCCTCGGCGTGCGGGGCCCGTCCCTCGGCCTGGTCGCGGTGGAGCGCGGCGCCGACGCGATCGCCGCGGTCGGCTGGCAGGGGGCGCTCAACCACAACGAGTGGACCGCGCCGCTCGCCGCCGTCCTGCGCGGCTGGGAGGAGCGGTTCGGCGCCCGCGTCGTCGGGCTCGGGTTCAACACGCTGGATCTGAGCGTCGCCGCGCCGCCCGTGACCATCCGCCACGCGGTGCACGTCGCGGCGGAGCACTGGGCGTTCTGCCCGGACATCCTGTTCCAGGGCCCCGGCACCCTCGCCGGCTACGCCGAGGAGATCCGCGGCAAGACGCACTGGTCGTTCTGGTGGGACTAGCGACGCCCCGGCGGCACCAGGGGCGCGCCGAGCATCCGCAGCGACAGGTGAGCGGTCAGCGCGCCGATCTCCTCGGGTGAGCGCGGCCCTTCGGGGCGGTACCAGCGGCACACGTCGATCGCGAGCGACGACAGGGCGCGCGCGGTGCCCTCGATGTCGGCCACGTCGAACGCGCCCGCCGCGGCACCGGCCCGCACCTCCTCGCGCACCAGGGCGCGGACGCGGCGGCGGATCGCGGCGATCCTCCGCGCGTGCGCCGCGTCCAGCGCCCCCAGCTCGTTCTGGATGACGCGGGCGGCGCGGTGGTGGCGGGCGTGCCAGCGCGCGAACGCGTACATCAGCGCCCGGACGCGCGCGGCGTGCCCGTCGACGCCCTCGACCGCTGCCTCCAGTTCCGCGCGCACGGACTCGTGGACGGTCAGCGCGATCTGGAACAGCAGGTCCGCCTTCGTCCGGTAGTGCACGTAGAGGGCGCCCGCGCTCATCCCCGCACCGGCGGCGATGTGCCGCGTCGAGGTGCCGTGGTAGCCGAGTTCGGCGAAGGAGTCGACCGCGGCGACCAGCAGGCGGCGCGACGCGTCCGGCGCCACGCCCGCCCACATGCCGCCGTCGCCGTCCTCGGAGTCGCTGCCGGGAGCCATGCGCAGAAGCCTAAGCGATCGCTCAGTACACTGGGCCGGCACTTCGCACCATTCCGGGAGGATCCACATGCGGCGCACCGTCTTCGAGGCCGACCACGAGCTGTTCAGGGAGTCCGTGCGGGAGTTCGTCGAGCGGACGCTCCTGCCCCTGGACGAGGACATCCGCAATGAGCGGATGCTCAGGCGCGAGGTGTGGCTGGAGGCGGGCCGGCAGGGCTTCCTCGGCATGCAGGTGCCCGAGGAGTACGGCGGCCAGGCCGCCGGGGACTTCCGCTTCAACGCCGTCATCGGCGAGGAGCTCGCGCGCGTGGCGGTCGCCTACAACTCGATCGTCTCCATCCACATCGACATCTGCGCCCCGTACCTGCTCGAGCTGGCGACCGACGAGGCGAAGAAGAAGTGGCTGCCCGGGTTCTGCACCGGCGAGCTGGTCACCGCGATCGGGATGACCGAGCCGTCCGGCGGCTCCGACCTCGCGGCGCTGAAGACCACCGCGGTCCGCGACGGCGGCCAGTGGGTGGTCAACGGGTCGAAGACGTTCATCACCAACGGCGGCCACGCCGACCTGGTCATCGTCGCGGCCAAGACCGATCCCGAGCGCGGCGCGAAGGGCATCACCCTGTTCGGCGTCGAGGCCGGCACTCCCGGCTTCAGCCGCGGCACGAAGCTCGACAAGGTCGGCCAGCCCGAAGCCGACACCTCCGAGCTGTTCTTGGAGAACGTCCGGGTTCCGGACTCCCACGTCATCGGCGAGCTGAACCGCGGTTTCATCCACATGATGGAGCGGCTCTCGCAGGAGCGGCTGTCCTGCGCCATCGCCAACGTCGCGCACGCCCGCGGCGTCCTGGACGAGACCATCGCCTACGTCAAGGAGCGCACGGCCTTCGGGCAGCCCATCGGCAACTTCCAGCACAACAAGTTCCTGGTCGCCGAACTGATCACGAAGCTGGACGTCGCGCAGGCGTTCGTCGACCAGTGCCTGGCCGCCCACGTGGCGGGCGAGCTGTCCGCGGTCGACGCGTCCAAGGCCAAGTGGTGGAGCTCGGACGTGCAGAACCAGATCATCGACGGCTGCGTGCAGCTGTTCGGCGGCTACGGCTACATGCGCGAGTACCGCGTGGCGCGCGCCTGGATGGACGCCCGCGTCACCCGCATCTGGGCCGGCTCCAACGAGATCATGAAGGAGATCATCGGCCGCGACGCGGGCCTCTGACCCGGGACGCCGCAGGCCGCGGCCACCGGACCTGGAGCTGCCGCCGGACCCCGGCCTCGTGGGTGATGTGGTCGATCTGCCGGCCGAGGTCGCCCTCCAGAGCGCTCCGGGCGGCCTTGGCGCGCTGCCGGCCATCGGCCGCAGTGCGATCCGGACCAGTTCCGCCGGCGGCTCGCGGCCGTCCCCGTCCCCGGTTCACACCCGTCCACTACCCAGCGTGTCGAATTGATCGCATTCCGGGAATGTGGCGTCCCGACCTGAGGGCGTCAGCCCTCGCGGTGCCGCTTGGACCCCGGCTCGCCGTAACCGGGCTTGGGGTCGGGCGAGGTGCCCTGCTGCTTGCCCCGATGGATGTTGTCCAGCCGCTCTGCGTGATGGTGCGGCTGGTGCTTCGGTGCCGTGTGCGGCTGCTTGGACGCGCCCGTGGTGACGTTCCGGGCACTCGGGGCCTTCCCCTCCGCCCTGGCCTCCCGGGCGGCCTTCCGGCGCTGCTCCTCATTCCCTTCCATCTTCTTGCCGGCCATGGTCCCCCCTCGTCTCCGGCGTATCGTCCGATGGCGGTCGTACCCACCCGCCCCAGCGGCATTCGACCGCATCGCGTGCCGGTCGCAGAGGGGGACGAACCGGACGCGCAGCGGCGTTCGGGTCGCGACCGTCTCAAAGATGTGATGTTTTAGATCCTGCACGGAGGTGCGACGAGCGCTTCTGATCAATAACCTGCGATCATGGCGAATGTCGGGGCACGCGCGGCCAAGTGGCTTGTACGGGGATACATCGCCAGGAAGCAGCGTGCCGGGTTCAATCTCGAGTCGATCCGGTTCCTGCCCAACTCCACGCTGGCGCCGCTGCGCCGCGACGGCCTGGACCCGGTCAGCGACCTCACCGAGATACGCGAGGCGCGGCCGGTCAGCAAGCTCCCCCTGCCGTTCGGCTTCGGCGTCTGGCTGGTGACCGGATACGACGCGGCCAAGGCCGTGCTGGCGGACGCGGACGGGTTCAGCAACGACCTGTCCAACCTGGTGGGCAAGGTGGACGTCCCGGCCGGGTTCACCCCGGGCGGGCTGGGGTTCTCCGACCCGCCCGTCCACACCCGGCGGCGCAAGCTGCTGACGCCGGAGTTCACCATGCGCCGGCTGAGCCGGCTCACCCCGCTGATCCACAAGATCGTCGAGGAGCGGCTCGACGCGATGGCGGACCGGACCGGGCCGGTCGACCTGATGGAGGCGTTCGCGCTGCCCGTGCCGCTGCTGACGATCTGCGAGCTGCTCGGCGTCTCCCACCACGACCGCAGCGACTTCCAGCGGCTGAGCAGCGCCCGGTTCGACCTGTTCGGCGGCGCGAGCGCCTCCGTCGGCGCGATCTCCGAGTCGATGGACTACCTGCTCGAGGTCGTCCGCCGGCAGCGGGTCGAGCCGGGTCCCGGCCTGATCGGCATGCTGATCCGCGAGCACGGCGACGAGCTCGACGACCTGGAGATCGCCGGGCTCTCCGACGGCGTGCTCACCGGCGGCCTGGAGACGACCGCGAGCATGCTCGCGCTCGGCTCGATCGTGCTGCTGCGCGACCGGGAGCAGTTCAAGCGGGTGCAAGACGACGAGGGGGCGATCGGCCCGTTCGTGGACGAGCTGCTGCGCTACCTGACCGTGGTGCAGCTGGCGTTCCCGCGGTTCGCCCGCAAGGACACCGAGGTCGCCGGGGTGCACATCGCCGAGGGGGACGTCGTGCTGATCTCGCTGTCGGCCGCCAACCGCGACGCCGCGCTCGGCGCGGAGATGGACGGCTTCGACGCCGGCCGCAAGACGCCGCCGCACCTGGCGTTCGGCTGGGGCGCGCACCGCTGCATCGGCGCGGAGCTGGCGAAGATGGAGCTGCGCGCCGCCTATCCGGCGCTCGTCCGCCGGTTCCCGGACCTGCGGCTGGCCGTCGAACCGGACGAGCTCAGCTACCGCAAGCTGTCGATCGTCTACGGCGTCGAGTCCCTGCCCGTGCACCTCGGCTGAGCGCCCGCCGGCGCGGGTTGCCGGCACGGGTAATCGCGGGGAGCGCGGGTAGTGCCCCCGCGTGACCTCACTACTGAAAGGCGTCCTGCGCGGCATGGCGGCCGGCGCCGCCGGGACGACCGCGCTCAACGCGACGACCGAAGCGGACATGGCGATACGGGGCCGGCCGGCGAGCGGGACGCCGGCCGACGTCGTCTCCGGGCTGGCCGACCTCGCCGGCGTGCGCGTTCCCGGCGACGACCGGGAGCGCGGCGACCGGCTGGAGGGCCTCGGCGCGCTCGGCGGCTCGCTCACCGGGGTCGCCGTCGGCGCGCTGGCGGGAGGCCTGCGCGCGGCGGGGATCCGGCTGCCCGCGGTCATCGCCGGACCGCTGCTGGGGGCGGCCGCGATGGCGGCTGCGGACCTGCCGATCGCGCGGCTGGGGATCTCCGACCCGCGCACCTGGAGCAGGGCGGACTGGATCTCCGACGCCGTACCGCACCTCGTCTACGGGATCACGACGCATGCCGCGCTCGCCGCGCTGTTCCGCGCCGACGAGGAGCGCCGGGCCCTGCGGCAGCCCGCGCCCGACCGGCCGTCCCGCCGGGCCCTGGTGCGCGCCGCGGCGCTGGGCGCGGCGACCGGCGCCCGCAGTTCCGCCGGGCTGAGCGCGCTCGCGCTGCGTTCGCGCCGCTACCACCCCGGCCTGTCCGGACGGCTCTCCCATCCCGCCGTCAAGACGGTGAACGGCCTGCTCACCGCGGCCGAGATGGGGTTGGACAAGCTGCCGTCCGTCCCGGAGCGCACCTCGCCCCAGGGCCTGGCGCCGCGGGTGCTGCTCGCGGCGACGGCCGCGCGGGCGGTGGCGCGCCGGGACGGGATCCGCAGCGGGCCCCCGGTGCTCGTCGCCGCCGCGGCCGCCACCGCGAGCGCGGCGGCCGGTGTCCGGCTGCGGGCCGCGGCCGCCCGCAGGACGGGCTCCGACCTGCCCGGCGCCCTCGCGGAGGACGCCGCCGCGGTGCTGCTCGGGCAGCTGGGCGCCGCCCGCGCGGGGCGCTGATAAACTACGGCGGACGAGTGATCTCGCAGAGGGAGACCAGAAGTGGCAGGTGAAGACGACATCTCCGGGTGATCCCGGACATGATCGGCCACCGGTGCGCGCGGACGAGCGCCGCCGCCGTGGCCGTGCCGTCGTCTGACCATTCCTGCCCCTGCCGGGCGGCTCCAGCGCGCCCGCTCTTCCCACGAGGTCGTCCCCATGTCCGACGCTTGCATCATCTGCTCCGGCCTGTCCTTCTCCTGGCCCGGCGACGTCCCGGTCTTCCAGGACCTGTCCTTCACCCTCGGCGGCGGCCGCACCGGCCTGGTCGCGCCCAACGGCGCGGGCAAGAGCACGCTGCTCGGGCTGATCGCCGGTGAGCACCGGCCGTCCGCCGGCACCGTCTCGGTCGAGGGCGTGCTCGGCCACCTGCCGCAGACGCTGCCGCTCGCGGGCGACCTGACCGTGGCGGACGTCCTCGGCGTCGCCCCGGTGATCCGGGCGCTGGACGCCATCGAGTCCGGCGACGCCGCCGAGGAGCACTTCGCCGTCATCGGCGACGACTGGGACGTCGAGGAGCGCACCCGCGCCCAGCTCGACCGGCTCGGCCTCGGCGACGTCGGCCTGTCCCGCCGCCTGGACACCCTCAGCGGCGGCCAGGTCGTCTCGCTCGGCCTCGCCGCGCAGCTGCTGAAGCGGCCGGACGTGCTGCTGCTGGACGAGCCGACCAACAACCTCGACGCCGACGCGCGGCACCGGCTGTACGGCGTCCTGGAGGACTGGAACGGCTGCCTGCTGGTCGTGAGCCACGACCGCGCCCTCCTCGACCGGATGGACCGCATCGCCGAACTCGACCGCGGTGAGATGCGCCTGTACGGCGGGAACTTCACCGCCTACGAGGAGGCGCTGCGGGTCGAGCGGGAGGCCGTCGAGAAGGACGTCCGCAGCGCCGAGCAGGAGGTGCGGCGCGAGAAGCGGGAGATGCAGCAGGCCCGCGAGCGGGCGGCGCGCCGGCAGAGCAACGCCGCCCGCAACGTCAAGGACGCGGGGCTGCCCAAGATCCTCGCCGGTGCGCGCAAGCGGCGCGCCCAGGAGTCGGCCGGGCGGGCCGACGGGACGCACGCCGCGCGTCTCGGCGACGCCCGCACCCGGCTCCAGGAGGCCGAACGCGCGCTGCGCGACGACCAGACGATCAGCCTGGAGCTGCCCGGCACCGCCGTCCCCGCCGGGCGGACGGTCTTCCTCGGCGAGCGGATGCGGGTCCGCCACGGCGACCGGGACGTGTTCGCCGGGCCCGGCGTGAGCCTGGAGATCCGCGGTCCCGAGCGCATCGCGCTGACCGGCGCGAACGGCGCCGGCAAGTCGACGCTGCTGCGGCTGGTCAACGGCGACCTCGGGCCGGCGGGCGACGGGCGGACGCGCCGGGCCGACGGCCGCGTCGCGTACCTGTCGCAGCGGCTCGACCTGCTGGACCCCGGCCGCACCGTGGCGCAGAACCTCGCCGCGTTCGCGCCGGGGATGCCGGAGGCCGAGCGGATGAACCTGCTCGCCCGGTTCCTGTTCCGCGGCGACCGCGCGCATCTGCCGGTGGGCGTGCTGTCCGGCGGCGAACGGCTGCGCGCGACCCTCGCGTGCGTGCTGTACGCCGAGCCGGCGCCGCAGCTGCTGCTCCTGGACGAGCCGACGAACAACCTCGACCTGACCGGCGTCGCCTGGCTCGTCGCCGCGCTCAACGCGTACCGGGGCGCGTTCGTGGTGGTCAGCCATGACGAGCGGTTCCTCGCCGACATCGGGGTGAGGCGCCGGCTGCGGCTGGCGGACGGGCGGCTGGCGGAGGACTCCGCGCCGGCCTGAGATCACCGCCACGTCCAGCGGTTTTGCGATGAATGTCCGATTCGAGGGCGGGTATCGGGACGGACGTGGCCGTGACCGTCTGAGCCGACCTTCGGGGGGATCATGAAGGAGCACGAACTGGTGTCGGCCGTCCGCGAGACCGGGCGCATCGACACTCCCGACCACGCCGAACGCGCCATCGACGCCACGCTGGCGGTCCTCGGGGAGCGCCTGGCCGGCGGCCAGAGCCGCGACCTGGCCGCCCAGCTGCCGCCCGGGCTCGCCGCGTCGCTGCCCGGCCACGGCGGCGGGCAGCGGTTCGGGATGGAGGAGTTCTACCAGCGCGTGGCCGACGCCGAGGGCACGCGGCCGGCGCAGGCGCGCCAGCACGCCCGCGCGGTGGTGGCCGGCGTCAAGGCGTCCGTCGAACCGGGCCTGTTCGAGCATGTGATCGCGCAGCTCCCGGCCGACTACGACGACCTGCTCGGCACCCAGCCCGTCCAGCACTGACCGCGCCCGGCCGGGGCCGCGCGTGCCCGGTCCTCTACGATGCGGCGCAGGGGACCGACGGGACGGGGGCGGCTCGATGCGCGGGCGGGACGGGACACTGCGCAGGCGAGGCAGGACGCTGCCCGCGGCCGTCGCGGCGGCGGTGGCGCTGACCCTCGCCGCCGACGCGTGGGTGATCACGACGGGCCGGGCGGACGGCGGCGGGCGCGAGCGCCCGCGCGGCGACCTGGTGTCGGTCGCCCGGGCGGGCGCGCCGCCCGTCCCGGCCGTCGCCCCGCTGACCCGCCGTTACACGCCGCACCTGCTGGTCGCCGGAGCCGCGCCGCTGCCGGCGTCGGCGGTCGAGCGCGCCCGGCGGCTGAAGGGCGTCACCGGGGTCACGGTCGTCGACGCGGCCCGCGCGCAGGTCGGCGGGCACCGCGTCGGGCTGCTCGGCGTGGACCCGTCGTCGTTCCGGGCGTTCGCGCCGGCGGCGACCGCCGAATCCGACCAGCTGTGGCGGACGGTGGCGTCCGGCGGTCTCGCCCTGTCGTTCACGCTCGGGCAGGACGGCGCGTTCCCGCTCGGCACGGTCGTCCAGGCGGGCGGCAGCGCGCACCCCGGCCGGGTGCGGGTCGGCGCCTACGCCTCGATGGGCATCGGCAGCGTCGACGCGGTCGTCTCGCGCACGCAGGCCCGCGCCCTCGGCCTGCCCGAAGGCAACGCCCTGCTGCTCAGCGCACCCAAGGCCGACGTCCGCAAGCTGGGCAAGCGGCTGAAGCGGATCCTGCCCCGCGGGACGAAGATCGCGACGCTGAACGCGGCGTCCTCCCCCGCCAGGGCCGTCAAGCCCAGAAGCGCGCCCCGGTTCACCGGACGCCCGGACGGGGCGCCGCCCGCGCGCACCCCCATCACCGGCAACCTGATGACGCCGGTGATGCGCGCGGCGCTGCTGGACATCAACGGGATGTTCGGGCCGTTCCCCACCATCGGCTGCTACCGCTCCACCGGCGACCCGCAGGACCACGGCGACGGCCGGGCCTGCGACTTCATGGAGAACACCGCGGGCCGCATGCCGAGCGCCGCCGCGCAGCGGCACGGCGACGAGGTCGCGGCGTACGCGGTCGCCAACGCCCGGCGTCTCGGCGTCTCCTACGTGATCTGGAAGCAGCACATCTGGAACGTGCGGGGCGGCGGATGGCGCCCGATGGCCGACCGCGGCGGCATCACCCAGAACCACTACGACCACGTGCACATCTCGGTCCTGCGGTAGCGGTCAGGGCAGTTCCTGCTCGCACCACACGGACTTGCCCTCGGTGGTGCGGCGCACCCCCCAGCGCTGCGCGAGCCGCCCGACGACGTGCAGCCCGCGGCCCGACTCCGGCATGTCGTCCTCGTCGTCCTGATGGCGGACCCGGGGCCGGCCGTCGGAGGAATCGAACACCTCGCACACCAAGCCGCCCTCGCGGACCAGCCGCAGCCCGACGCGCCCGCCGGCGTGGCCGATCGCGTTGGTGACCAGCTCGGAGGCCAGCAGGACGGTGGAGTCGGTGAGCTCCTCCAGCCCCCACCGGGCGAGCCGGTCGCGGACCAGGCCGCGCGCCCGCCGCACGGCGGCCGGCTCGGCGGGCAGCTCCCAGGTGGCGTGGTGGTCCTCGGGGATCCGGCACAACCGCGCCACCAGCATCGCGATGTCGTCGCGGTGCTGGTCGTCGTAGACGCCGTCGAGCGCGTCCTGGCACAGCTCCCCGAGCGGCCGGGCCGCCGCGCCCGGGCCGAAGGTGCGCTGCAGCCGGGCCAGGCCGTCGTCGATGTCGCGGGCGCGGTTCTCCACCAGCCCGTCGGTGTACAGGAACAGCAGCGTGCCGTCCTCGACGAGGAACTCGCGGCTGACGATCGGGCCGTCGCCGCCGACGCCGAGCGGCGGCGCGGGCGGCACCGCCAGGTAGTGCGACGCGGCGCCGGGCGGGGCCAGCAGCGGCGGCAGGTGCCCGGCGCTGGCGACCTCGCACCGGCCGCTGACCGCGTCGTACACGACGTAGGCGCAGGTGGCGAAGTGGGGTTCGCGGTCGCCGAGGGTCCGCATCAGCGAGTCGAGCCGCTCCAGCGCCTCGGCGGGCGGCAGCTCCAGCTCGGCCAGGGTGTGGATCGCGGTGCGCAGCCGCCCCATCGTCACCGCCGCCTTCACCCCGTGCCCGGCGACGTCGCCGACGACGAGCGCGACCCGCGCCCCCGGCAGCGCGATCGACTCGTACCAGTCGCCGCCGACCTCGATGAGCCGGCTGCCCGGCAGGTAGCGGTGGTGCACCTCGATCGGGGACGGCGCCGACAGCCCGGTCGGCAGCAGGCTGCGCTGCAGCGTCAGCGCGGTCGCCCGCTCCAGCGAGTACTGCCGGGCGCTCTCCACGAAGACGGACGCGCGGCCGGCGAACTCCATGCCGATCTCGATGTCGTAGCGGTCGAACGGGCGATGCGCGACGTTGCGGACGCAGACGAAGAAGCCCAGCACGCCCGCCGCCGAGATGATCGGCAGCAGCAGCATCGAGGAGCCCTTGAGCAGGTCGGCGACCGGCGGCCGGTGCCAGACCTCGGCGAGCCGCGCCGCGCCCTCGCCGCCGAGCGCGGTCAGCTCCGGCCCGCCGGTCTCCAGGCACCGCGCGTACGGGGTGCCCGCCGGGTAGACGACGGACTCGCCGGTCGGGAAGGCGGCGTCCCAGGCGGGGTCGCCGTCGTCGAACCCGATCGCCATCCGGCGCAGCGGCGGACCCGCCGGGCCCGCGGGCGCCTCGTCGGCGTCCAGGTGGCTCTCCAGCAGCATCAGCCCGCCGGAATTGCAGAAGTGCGGGACGAGGACGTCCATCAGCCCGCGCGCGAGGAGTTCCAGGTCGAGGGTCGAGCCGATGCGGGGTAACCCGTCGTCCAGCAGCGCCCGGCGGATGACGGCGGGGTCGACGAACCGGTCGGCGAGCGGCACCGGGACCCGGATGACCGCCAGCGCGGCGAGGCCGCCGGGCTCGCCGCCGTTCATCGGGTGCACGGTGACGACCGCGTCGAGCGTGCCGCCGGTGGCGGTCTCGACGGCGAGCATCGCGGTGCGCTCCCGCCCGTGCTTCACCGCCTCCAGCAGCGGTTCGAGCGCGCCGGGGATCACCTCGTCGAGGCAGGCGCCCAGGAGTCCGCCCGGATTCGCGGACAGAACGGCGGCGGCGTTCCGCTCGGACTGGAGTATTCTGCCCGAGGAATCCGTGCCGAGAATGAGAATTCGGGTGGACGACTCCATCGCTCGATTATGGGACATGGCGGCCCCGGATGAGGCCGATACGGCTCGGGAGACCGGTCCGCAATTGCGTTCCGCGGGTGGGCCCGAAATCGGCGAATGGGCTCCGCGGGCCGGCGCGGATACGGGCGCGCGGATACGGGCCCGTGGGGCCCGCACCCGCGCGGTCCGCTCCGCGCGCCGCCGGTCAGCCGCCCGTCCGGCGTTCGTCCAGGTACTCCTGCCAGGTCCGCTTGCCGGCCTTGTGGCCGGGGGCGAGGTGGTGGCCTTCCTTGAAGCCGCGCGCGGTCTTGCCGAACAGCGGGAACGGCAGCCGCACGCCGCGCCTGCCCCGCGCCCGGAGGTAGCTCCGGGCGATCTCCTCCAGCGTCAGCACCTCGGGGCCGCCCATGTCGTCGACGCGGCGGGCGGGCCCGGGCGCGAGCGCCAGCTCGGCCATCCGCCCGGCGACCTCGCCCACGTCGATCGGCTGCACCCGCAGCCCGGTCGGCAACGGCATGATCCCCGGGACCTTCGTCAGGGCGTCCAGCACCATCGCGGGGAGCGTGTGGAACTGGGTGGTCCGCAGGATCGTGTAGGGCAGCCCGGAATCCTCGATGAGCCGTTCCACCTGGTGCTTGACGCGGTAATACGGGTACGGGATCTTGTCGACGCCGACGATCGAGATGTAGACCAGATGCGGCGCCCCCTGCTTCCAGGCGGCGTCGACGAGGTTCCGGGCGGCCGCCAGGTCGTCCTTGGGGTGCCGCCAGTCGCTGGCGCAGTGCACGATCGTCTCGGCGCCGGCGAGGGCCGCGCCGAGCCCCTCGCCGGTCTTGAGGTCCGCCCGATGCCAGGTCACGCCGTCCTCGCCGGTCCTGGAACGCCGGCTCAGCGCGCGCACCCGGGCGCCGTCGGCGGCGGCGAGGCCGCGGGTCAGGGGTGCGCCGAGCGTCCCGCTCGCCCCGGTCACGATGATCATTGACTCCTCCTTCGTCCGCTAAGAGGGACCGGGCAGTCTCCCAGAGCGTGACAGCGCGCGGGCGGCGAATGCGAGCTTGTCCGGATTCAGCACGGCGTGCACGGCGGTGATGCGGTCCCCGGACGCCTCCAGCCCGACGACCATGGTGACCTCGCCGTCCACCCGGACGACCAGCCCCGGCGCGCCGTTGACGTCCTCGACCGACGGCTCGACCGACACCCCCGGCAGTTCCAGTGCGCGGCGGGCGAGGCCGGCGATGTACCGCGCCATCCGGACGCGCCCGGTGACCGCGTTGCGGGCGGCGGTGACCTTGCCGCCGCCGTCCGACCAGGAGACGACGTCCTCGGCCAGTACCGCTTCCAGCCCGGCCAGGTCGCCGCGCACGGCCGCGTCGAGGAACCGTTCGACCAGTCGCCGCCACCGCTCGCCCGGCGGCGCGAACCGCCGCTCGGCGGACGCGACGCGCTGCCGGGCGCGGCGGTGCAGCTGGCGGCTCGCGGTCTCGCTCACGTCGAGCACCCCGGCGATGTCCCGGTGCTTGTAGCCGAACGCCTCGCGCAGCACATAGACCGCGCGCTCGGCCGGAGTGAGCGACTCCATCAGCATGAGCAGCGCCAGCGACACCGAGTCGCGCTGCTCCGCGGTCTCCAGCGGCCCGAGGACCCGCGCGCCGAGCCCGCCGGCGCCGCCGGGCACCGGCTCGGGCAGCCACGGGCCCGTGTAGGTCTCGCGGCGCGCCCGCGCCGAGGCGAGCCGGTTCAGGCACAGGTTGGTGACGACCTTGATCAGCCAGGCGCGCGGCTCCGCGACGGCCGCCCGGTCCGTCCCGTTCCAGCGCAGGTAGGCGTCCTGCACCGCGTCCTCGGCCTCCTGCACCTCGCCGAGCATCCGGTACGCCAGGCCCGTCAGGCGGGGCCGCAGCTCCTCGAACGCCGTGAGCCCGCCGGCGTCCATGGCCCCGGGTTCCGCGGGCCCGATCCCCGTCTCCACTCAGGACCTCCCGAAGACCTGCGGCGGCGGCGTGGGCGTGACGATCTCCTCGCCGTCGTGCAGCGGCGCCGCGCCAGCGCAGAACGCGGCGAGGTCGTCGCCCGCCACCATCCGGGCCCGGGCGATGCCGCCGGCCGCGCGCCGGGCCAGCTCGGCGACCGGCAGCGGCTCGCGGGACCCGGCGAGGATGAGGTTGCCGAACCGGCGCCCGCGCAGCACGCCCGGATCGCCCATCAGCAGCGCGTGCGGGAACACCGACCGGACGGTGGCGGCGACGCGGCGCGCGAACGGCAGCCGGAACCCGTCGGCGACGTTCGCCAGGTACACCCCGCGGGGCCGCAGCACCCGCGCCGCGTCCAGCACGAACTCGCGGGTCGCCAGCTCCACCGGCATCGAGGCCTCGGCGAAGGCGTCCATCACGACCAGGTCGTCGGACTCGTCGGCGAGCGCGGCGACGCCGCTGCGCCCGTCGGTGATCCGGATCCGCAGGCCCGGCACGCCCTTGACGGGCAGCCGCTCGCGCACCACCCGCACCAGCTCCGCGTCCGGTTCCAGGACGATCTGCCGCGATCCCGGCCGGGTCGCGGCGATGTAGCGGGGCAGGGTGCAGCCGGCGCCGCCGATGTGCACCGCGTCGAACGCCTCGTTCTCCGGGCCGAGCGCGTCGACGACGTCGCCCATCAGGCGCATGTACTCGAAGTCGAGGTAGGTGGGGTCGGACAGGTCCACGTAGGACTGCGGGACGCCGCCGACGAGCAGCATCCAGCCGCCGTCGCGGTCGGCGTCGCGCAGCAGCTCGGCCTCGCCGCCCGCGATCGTGAAGGTGTCCGGCCGCGGACCGTGCCTGCCCTTGCGCGCCATGCCCCCACCCTACGGAACCCTCCCGTGCGGGGCCGACCGGTGTCAGGCCTGTTCGGTGAGCGCCTGCTCCTCCGCGAAGTGGCAGGCGCTGGGGTGGGCGGAGCCGTCGCGCTCCTCCAGCGCCGGGACGTCCTGCGCGCAGACGTCCTGCGCCTTCCAGCAGCGGGTGCGGAACCGGCAGCCGGACGGCGGGTCCAGCGGCGACGGCGGCTCGCCCTCCAGCTGGATCTGCCCCGCCCAGCCGGGCGCGTCCGGGTCGGGCACCGGGACGGCCGACAGCAGCGCCTGCGTGTACGGGTGAGTGGGGTGCTCGTAGATCTGCGTCTCGTCACCGGTCTCCACGACCCGGCCGAGGTACATGACGGCGATCCGGTCGGAGATGTGCCGGACGGCGGCGAGGTCGTGCGCGATGAACACGTACGCCAGGCCGAGCTCGCGCTGCAGGTCGGCGAGCAGATTCATGACCTGCGCCTGGACGGAGACGTCGAGCGCGGACACCGGCTCGTCGCAGACGATGACGTCGGGGCGCAGCGCGAGGGCGCGGGCAATCCCGACGCGCTGGCGCTGGCCTCCGGAGAACTGGTGCGGGTAGCGGCTGACGTGGTCGGGGTCGAGGCCGACGAGTTCCAGCAGCTCCTGGACGCGGGCGCGCCGCTCCCCCTTGGGTGCCACCTCCGGGTGGATGGCGAACGGCTCCCCCACGATGTCGCCGACGGTCATCCGCGGGTTCAGCGAGGAGTACGGGTCCTGCAGGACCATCTGGATGCGGCGGCGCAGCGCCCGCAGCTCCTTGCGCGGCAGCGTGAAGACGTCCCTGCCCTCGAACCGGACGGTCCCGGCGGTCGGGCGCTCGGCCGCCAGCAGCAGTTTCGCGAGCGTCGACTTCCCGCAGCCGGACTCGCCGACGACGCCGAGGGTCTCGCCGCGGCGCAGCTCCAGGTCCACGCCGTCGACGGCCCGGACGTACCCGACCGCGCGCCTGACCACCACGCCACGGGTGACGGGGTAGTGCTTGACCAGGCCCTCGACCCGCAGGATCGGGTCCTCGCCCGGACCGTCAGTCGATGGCGGCACCGTGCACCTCCTCGGCGAAATGGCAGGCGGCCTCGTGCCCGGGCGCGACCGTGACCAGCGGCGGCCGCTCGGCGGCGCACAGCGCCTCGGCGCGCGGGCAGCGCGGCTGGAACGGGCAGCCCGGCGGCAGCGCGGCGGGGTTCGGCGGCGTCCCCTTGATCGGGACGAGCGCGTCCCCGCGCCGGTCCAGCCGCGGGACGGACGCGAGCAGCCCGCGCGTGTACGGGTGGGCGGGCCGGGCGTACAGCTCCCGGGCGGGCGCCTGCTCGGCGACCGACCCGGCGTACATGACGACGATCCGGTCCGCGACCCCGGCGACGACCCCGAGGTCGTGGGTGATCAGCACCATGCCCATGCGCAGCTCGTCCTGGAGCCCGGCGAGCAGCCGCATGATCTGCGCCTGCACGGTGACGTCCAGGGCGGTGGTCGGCTCGTCGGCGATCAGCACGTCCGGCTCCAGCGCCAGCGCCATCGCGATCATGATGCGCTGGCGCATGCCGCCGGAGAACTGGTGCGGGTAGTCGCCGAGCCGCTGCGCGGCGGACGGGATCCGCACCCGCTCCATCAGCTCGACCGCCTTGTCGCGGGCCGCCCGCCGGCCGAGCCCGCGGTGCACCCGGTACATCTCGCGGATCTGGTCGCCGACGGTGAACACCGGGTTCAGCGCGGTCAGCGCGTCCTGGAAGATCATCGAGATGCGGTCGCCGCGGTAGCCGCGGCGGCGCCGCTCGGGCAGGCCGAGCAGCTCCTCCCCGCGCAGCCGCACCGACCCCCCGGTGATCTGCGCGGGCGGGCTGTCGAGGATGCCCATCACGGCCTGCGCCGCGACGCTCTTGCCCGACCCGGACTCCCCGAGGATCGCGACGGTCTCCCCCTCGCCGAGCGTGTAGGACAGCCCGTTCACCGCGCGGACGTCGCGTCCCCGCACGCGGAACACCACGTGCAGGTCGTCGACCTCCAGCAGCGGCGGCGGCACGGCCGGCTCCTGCGGGACGTCCTCGGTCAGCTCGGTCGTCATGCGCGCGTCACCATCTCCGGGCTCACCGCAGTTTCGGGTCGAGGGCGTCGCGGGCCGCGTCGCCGAGCATCAGGAAGCTCAGCACGGTGGCCGACAGGAACACCGCGGGGAAGATCAGCAGATGCGGGTGGTCGACGAAGGAGTCCTGCGCCAGGTTCAGCTGCAGGCCCCAGGAGACCTTCGGGTACTGCAGGCCGACGCCGAGGAAGTCCAGCGTCGCCTCGCCGGCGATCACGTTGCCGACGTTGAGGGTGGCGACCACGATCACCGGCGCGATCGCGTTCGGCAGGATGTGCCGGGCCATGATCCGCCGGTCGGACGCGCCGAGCAGCCGCGCGGCCTGCACGTAGTCGGCGTCCCGCACGGCGATCACCTGCGCCCGCATGATCCGGATCATCGTGGTCCAGCCGAGCAGCACCAGCACCAGCGTCATCGCGCCGACGCCGTGGCTGGGGAAGGCGACCAGGATGACGGTCGCGCCGAGCACGAACGGCAGCCCGAAGAACACGTCGGTGAGCCGGGCGATCAGCGCGTCGAGGACCCCGCCGTAGTAGCCGGCCAGCATCCCGAACACCAGCGCGATCGCGAACGCGAACAGGGTGACCGCGACGCCGATCAGCAGCGTCGGGCGGGCGCCGTGCACCACGTGCGCGTAGTAGTCGCAGCCGGCGAGGTCGGTGCCGAACCAGTGCGCTCCGGACGGGCCGAGCTTGGCGTCGTTCGGGTCGCAGCCCTCGTTCACGCCCGTGCTCGTGAACAGCCGCGGCACCGCCGCCATCAGCGCGACGAGCAGCAGGAACGCCGACGAGGCCCAGAACACCCAGCGGCGCCGCAGGTCGCGCCACGCGTCGTCCCACAGCGACGCCCGGCCGAGCTGCCCGCCGGCGACCGCGACGGCCGCCGCGGAGGTGCCCGGCGCGCCCGCGCCCGCGCCGACACCGGCCGGATCCGGTTCCGCGCCGGGCGGGCCGGGGTCGGCCGCGCCCGGGTCGATCGTCTTCAATGCCCCTCCGGGTCGCTCGTCACTCGTACCTGATCCGCGGGTCCAGCAGCCCGTACAGCAGGTCCACGACCAGGTTGACCAGCAGGAAGATCAGCACCAGCACGGTGACCGCGCCGACCACCACCGGCCCCTCCTTCAGCTGGATGGACTGGAACACCTGCTGCCCGATGCCCGGCAGGTTGAAGATGCCCTCGGTCACGATCGCGCCGCCCATCAGGTTCCCGAAGTCGACGCCGAGGTAGGTGACGACCGGGATCAGCGAGTTGCGCAGCGCGTGCCGGCCGACGACCCGCGCCCGCGACAGGCCCTTGGCGTTGGCGGTGCGGACGTAGTCGGCGCGCAGGTTCTCGGCGAGGCTCGTCCTGGTCAGCCGGGCCACGTACGACAGGCCGAGCGAGCCGAGCACGATGCCGGGCAGCAGGTAGCTCATCGGCCAGCCCTCGTCGGTCCCGGCCGTCGGGAAGATCTTCCAGTGCAGGCCGAACAGGATCTGCGCGGTGTAGCCGAGCACGAACACCGGCACGGCGATCAGCAGCGTGGTGCCGCCGAGCACCAGCGTGTCGGCGACCCTGCCGCGGCGCAGCCCGGCCCACACGCCGAGGAGGATGCCGATGACCAGCTCGAAGATCCAGGCGGTGAGCGCGAGCTGCGCGGTCACCGTCCAGCGCCCGCCGAGCATGTCCGCGACCTTCTGCCCGTCGTAGTTCTCCCCCAGGTTGCCCTGGACCAGACCCCACATGTACTTGCCGTACTGCACCAGCAGCGGGTCGTTCAGGTTGTAGCGCTCCCGCAGCGTGTCCAGGACGTTCGCGGGGATGGGCTTGTCCCCGGCGAGCGCCTGGATCGGGTCGCCCGGCAACGCGAACACCATCGCGTAGATGAGCAGGGTGGTCCCGATGAAGACGGGGATCGCCTGGAGGAGCCGCCGCAGGACGTAGCGCCACATCGCCGGTTACTTCACCGTCACTTCGTTGACGACCAGGCCGGTGGACCACGCCGTGATGGTGACGTTGTCCACGTGGCTGGAGCGGCCGCCCTGGCCCGCCCACGTCCACAGCGGGATCATCGGCATCTCGCGGATGGCGACGTCCTCGGCCTGGTTGTAGAACTGCAGCGCCTGCTGCTGGTCGGCGGAGGCGTTCGCCTTGGCGATGAGGTCGTCGAACTCCTTGCTCTTCCAGCCCATCCGGTTGGCGTACGAGGCCCACATGTTCTCGAGGTAGTTCTGGGCGCTCGGGTAGTCGGCCTCCCAGTTCTGCCGGTACGGGCCCTTCTCCTCGCGCTTGTTCAGCATCGAGAAGTAGTCGGAGGCGGGGACCTGCCGGAACTGGATGTCCTGGATGCCGAGGTTCTGCTTCAGCGAGTTCGCGACGATCTGCATCCACTGGTAGTAGGTGGGCTGCGCGTTGGAGAAGTACAGCTCCATCGTCCCCTTGAACCCGCCGGCCTTGTCGTACAGCGCCTTGGCCTTCGCCGGGTCGTAGGTGCACAGCTCGCCGCACGCGTTCGCGCGGTGCCCCTCGATGATGGAGGGCAGCAGCGAGTCGGCCGGGAAGTAGTCGCCGTTGTAGACGGCCTTGTTGACGCCCTGCCGGTCGATGACCATCGAGATGGCCTTGCGCAGGTCCGGGTTCGCGAACCGCTTGTCCCACAGCGGGAAGCCGAGGTAGTCGATCGTGCCCATCTTGCGGGGCAGGAACCGGTCGCCGAGCAGCCGCTTGGCCTCGGGCACCTTCGCGGCCGGGATCGTCTGCAGCACGTCGATCTTGCCGGCGCGCAGGTCGGTGTAGGCGCTGTCGGCGCTGGAGTAGCTCTTCCAGATCACGCCCTTGTTCTTCGGCTTGCGCGGCCCGGTGTAACCGGGGAACGGGACGAGTTTGATCTGCCTGTTGCGTTCCCAGTTCCCGCTCATCATGTACGGGCCGTTGCCGATGGGATGGTTCTCGAAGGACTTGAGGTCCTGCAGCCCGGCCTTCGGCATCGGCGCGAACGCCGGGTAGGTCAGCAGCAGCGGGAACTGGTTGAACGGCGCGGTGAGCGTCACCTTCAGGGTCGCGGGGTCCACGACCTGGAGGCCGGAGAGCTTGTCCGCCTTCGGCTTGGCCTTCTCGTCCTCGGGGTTCATCGCGTCGTACCCCTGGATGTGCGAGAAGTAGTCGTTGGCGGAGTAGGCGTTGGGCCCGTAGGCGCCGTTGTTCCAGGCGTCGGCGAAGCTCTCGGCGGTGACGGGCTCGCCGTTGTGGAACTTCTGGCCGCCGCGGATCTTGATCGTCCACACCTTCTGGTCGCTCGAGGTGATGGACTCGGCGGCCAGGTTGTAGGGCTTGCCTTCCTTGGTGAGGCCCTCCAGGTTGTCGAACAGGCCGCTGAGCACGTCGAAGGAGTAGCTGCTCGTGGTGTTGGCCGGGACCATGTGGTCGGGCTCGGAGTGGCCGGCGGTGAACACCCCGTCGCTCTTGCCCCCGCCCCCTCCGCAGGCCGACAGGCCGAGCGAGGCCGCCAGCGCCACCGCGGCGAGCGCCGCGACCTTCCCGCGCCCGCCCTTGCGCGGTCCCGCGTCCCTGAGGCTGGTCATGCTCCTCCTCGTGCTGTCCCCTCGTGCGCCGGGCCCGGACCGCCCGCCGCACTTCAGGTTGGTGGCAGCGTCGTACCGGCGCGCCGCTTTCGGTATGGCGCTGACCGAGTCGAAACCGGATCGAGACTTGTTGATCAACCGTTGACGCAGGTCGGCGGCAGGAGAAAAGTAAGCCTTCTTGCGGAAGGGGGCCCCAGGGTGACTCGGCAGGCGGCGGGGACGACGGGGACGGGGACGCCCCGGACCGGGAGCGATAGCGGCGGGGACGCGGGTGCGGAGGCGGCGGCGATCTGCGCCGACCTCATCCGCTTCGACACCACCAACCAGGGCGAGGGCGTGGCGCGGCCGGAGCGGCCCGCCGCCGAGCACGTCGCCGCGCTGCTGGACGAGGCCGGCGTCGCGGCCGACATCGTGGAGTCGGCGCCGGGGCGCGCCAGCGTGCTCGCCCGGATCCCCGGCACCGACCCGTCGCACCCGGCGTTCCTGATCCACGGGCACCTCGACGTCGTCCCCGCCGAGCCGTCCGAGTGGACGGTCCCGCCGTTCTCCGGCGAGGTGCGCGACGGGTGCGTGTGGGGACGCGGCGCCGTCGACATGAAGGGCAGCCTCGCGATGACGCTCGCGACCGTCCGGGCGCGGCTGCGCGCGGGCCGCCGCACGCGCGGCGACCTGGTGCTGGCGTTCCTCGCCGACGAGGAGTGCACCGGCGAGTACGGCTCCCGGTACGTGGCGCGCGAGCACCGCGAGTACTTCACGGGCTGCACCGAGGCGATCAGCGAGTCGGGCGGGTTCAGCGTGGACGCCGGCGGCGCCCGCGTCTACCCGATCGCCACCGGCGAGCGCGGCACCGCCTGGATGCGGCTGACGGCGCGCGGCGCGGCCGGGCACGGCTCCAAGCCGGCGCCGGACAACGCCGTCGCGGAGATCGCGCACGCGGTGTCGCGGATCGCTTCCCACGAGTGGCCGGTGCGGCTCACCCCCGGCGTGCGGGCGCTGCTGGACGGCCTGGCCGACGCCCTCGGCACCACCATCGACCACGACCGTCTCGACGAGGAGGCGGTGCGGCTCGGGCGGACCGGGCACCTGTTCGCCGGGACGGTCCGCAACTCGGCGAACCCGACGCGGCTGGACGCCGGCTACAAGGTGAACGTGGTGCCGGGCGTCGCGTCCGCGCAGGTGGACGGCCGCTACCTGCCCGGCACCGGCGAGGAGTTCCTCGCCACCATCGACCGGCTGCTCGGCCCCAAGGTCAGCCGGGAGTTCATCAACCACGAGGAGGCCCCCGCGGCGGACCCGGCGGGCGCGACGTTCGCCGCGCTCGCCGGGTCGCTGCGCGCCGAGGATCCGCTCGCCCGGCCCGTCCCGTACGTGATGGCGGGCGGCACCGACGCCAAGTCGTTCAACCGGATCGGGATCACGAGCTTCGGGTTCGCGCCGCTGCTGCTCGGGCCGGAGCTGGACTACTTCGGCATGTTCCACGGCGTGGACGAGCGGGTCCCGGTGGACGGCCTGGCGTTCGGCACCCGGGTCCTCGACCGCTTCCTCGACACGCGCTGAGCCCTGGACGCGCGCCGAGCACTCGACGCGCGCCGGGTCACTGCGACTTCTGGTAGCTGCGGAAAGAGAAGATCGCGAGCGCGACGGCGAGGACGGTCAGGACCAGCAGCCATCCGCCGTGCATGGCCGCCGACCCCCAGTCCGGGTCGCCGGCCATCGCGGCGCGTCCGGCGTCCAGCGCCCAGCTCACCGGGTTGAACGCCGCCACGTGCCGGATCCAGGCCGGCATCAGGCCCTTCGCCATGAACGCCGACGACAGGAACGTCAGCGGGAGCAGCAGCATCACGTTCAGCCCGATGATGGTGTTGCGGTCGCGCAGCAGCAGGGCGAGCGTGTTGGACAGCGCCGCGAGCACGACGCCGACCAGCACCGCCGCGGCGACCAGCGCGGCGAGCCCGCCGGCGCCGCCGGGGTAGCGCGCGCCCGCCGCCCGGCCCAGCGCGATGATCACCATGGACTGGAACGCCGTGCTGAGCGCCTGCTCGATCACCCCCGCGTTCGCGATCGCGCTGCGCCGCACCGGCGTCACCAGGAACCGGTTCAGCGTCCCGCGCTCGATCTCGTCCATCGTGGCCATCCCGGCGAACGAGTTCAGCGACACCGCGTTCATGACCACGACGCCGGGGACGAGGTAGTCGAGGTAGGACGGCGCGCCGAAGCCCGGCAGCTCGACGACCCGCCTGAACAGCTCGCCGAACAGGAAGAGCCAGATCATCGGCTGGACGAGCGTCATGACCAGGACGGCCGGGTTGCGGGCCAGCGCCGCCAGGCGGCGCCGCGTCATCCACCACGTGCCGGCGAGGAGCCCGCTCATCGCGCACCTCCCGGCGCCACGGGCTCGGGCGCCGCGCCCCGGCCGCCGTCGGCCTGCGCGCCGTCGGCCTGCGCGAACCGGCGTCCGGCATAGCGCAGGTAGACGTCGTCCAGCGACGGCCGCGCCACCGTCGCCGCCGACGCCGGCACGCCCGCCTGGTCGAGGGCGGCCAGGACGGCGGGAACGGCGGAGGCGCCGTCGTCGGTCCGCGCGCTGAGCCGCGGGCCGTCCAGCACGATGTCGCGGACGCCGGGCAGCCGGCCGAGTGCCGCGCGCACCCGCGCCCCGTCCGGCGCCTCGCGCCACTCCAGGTGGACGGCGTCGCCGCGCAGCTCGCCCTTGAGCGCGTCGGGCGTGCCCTCGGCGACGACCCGGCCGCGGTCGACGATCGCCAGCCGCCGGGCGAGCCGGTCGGCCTCGTCCAGGTAGTGCGTGGTCAGCAGGATCGCGAGCGCGTCGTCGCCGGCCAGCCGGGCGATCTCCGCCCACATCGACGCGCGGGCCTCGGGGTCGAGCCCGGTGGTCGGCTCGTCGAGGAACAGCACCTGCGGCCGGTGGACGAGGCCGAGCGCCACGTCCAGCCGCCGCCGCATCCCGCCCGAGTAGGTCTTGACCGGGCGGGACGCGGCGTCCCGCAGGCCGAAGCGGTCGAGCAGCTCCTCGGCGCGGCGGCGCACGTCCGCGCCGGCCATCCCGTAGAGCCGCCCTTGCAGGACCAGGTTCGCGCGGCCTCCGGCGTCGGGGTCGGCGCCGGACCGCTGCGACACGACCCCGATGAGGCGCCGCACCCGGTCCGGGCGGCGCAGGACGTCGTGCCCGGCGACGGACGCGGCGCCCGCGTCCGGCCGGACCAGCGTGGTGAGGATCTTGACGGTGGTGGACTTGCCCGCCCCGTTCGGGCCGAGCAGGCCGAGGATCTCGCCCCGGCCGACGGTGACGGACAGCCCGTCCAGGGCCCGGACGTCGCCGGGGTAACGCTTGACCAATCGGTCGGCCTCGATGGCGTGCGCCATGGTCGCCTCCATGCGGCGTGACGTGCGCGGCGGGGCGTCCCGGATAGGCTGGCTGCGAGGTCTCGCCGCCGGGCCGCTCCGCCGAGCGGTTTGCGTGGTGGGTTCCGCGGTCCCGGCGGCGGTGTTGCAGCACCGCCGCCGGGCCGTGCTCAGCTCTCGGTGGCACCCCTTTCCGCGAGTTCGGCGATCTCGGGCGGGACGCGGCCGGTGTCGTGGAACGCGCGCCACATCGCCAGGCCCTCCAGCGTGCCGCCGGTGATCTCGCCGAGGAAGGCCCGCACCCAGTCCGCCTCCGCCCGCAGGATGGCCAGGGCGTAGTCGGCCTCCAGGAGGAAGACGCGCGGCACCTCGGTCGCCGCGGCGAGCGCGGCGCGGTCGTCCGCGATCCGCTTCTCCAGCGCGTCGAGGCGGCGGGACAGCAGCTCGGCGGTCTCGTCGGGGCCGAGCGCGCCGAGCACCGACAGCCCGGCCTCGAGCCGGCGGTGCTCGGTCTCGGGGACCTCGATCAGCTCCCGCACCCAGTCGGCCAGCTCGTCGCGGCCGGCTTCGGTGATCCGGTAGACGGTGCGTTCGGGACGGGCGCCGTCGCGGACGCTGCCCTCCACCGCCAGGAAGCCGTGCTTCTCCAGGTTCCGGACGACCGTGTAGAGCGAGCCCCACTTGATGTCCATGTCGTGGTCCTTGCCGCGCGCCTTCATCAGCGAGGCCATCTCGTACGGGTGCATCGGCCTGGCGGAGACCGTCGACAGCACGGCGAGCCCCAGCAGGTTGCTCACCTTCCGCCGCTTCGCCATATCGTGCTCCTCGTCTACGAGTATTCGCTTACGAGTATAAGCACTCTCCTCGCTCTCGTCGAGGGCGCCCTGCGCCCTGACATCGCGTCCGGGCGGGTAGGAGAGGGGCGTGGAGTTCTCATCGGCGGCCGACGAGCTGTACGGGGTCGTGCCGGAGGAGTTCGTGGCGACCCGGACGCGGCTGGCGCGCGAGGCCAAGGCGGAAGGCGACGCCGCGCTCGCCAAGCGCATCGGCGGCCTGCGCCGGCCGACGCTGTCGGCGTGGGCGGTCAACCTGCTGGCCCGGTCGGCGTCCGACGATCTCGGCCGCCTCCTGGAGGTCGGCGCGCGGATGCGCGAGGCGTGGGGCTCGGGCGGCGGGCTCGGCGACCTGGAGCAGCAGCGGGCCCGCCTGGTGGCGGTGCTGCTGCGCCGCGCCGGCGACCTCGCGGGCGAGCGGGGGCGTCCACTGCGCGACCAGGCCGTCCGGGAGGTGGAGGACACCTTGCAGGCGGCCACGGTGGACGAGGACATCGCGGCCGAGGTGCGCGAAGGGCGGCTGCCGCAGCCGCGCAGCCACACCGGTTTCGTCCCGGCGGGGTTCGCGCTCGCCCCCGAGCCCAGCCAGAAGCCGGAGGCCGAGAAGCAGCCGAGGGCCGAGAGGAAGGCCGCGCCGGCGGAGAAGAGACCCGAGCGGCCGAAGGTGACGCGGACGAGCGCGGCGCGCGCCAAGCGGGCGGAGACCCTCGCCAGGCGGGCGGACGAGGCGGAGCGGGCCCTGGCGGACAAGGCTGAGCGCGCCGACGCGGCGCAGCGGGCGGCGGACGACGCGTCCGCCGTGGTGGGGCGGTTGCGGCACGAGTTGGAGCGGGCCACCGCGGAGCGGGACTCGGCGGCGCGGCGGGCGGAGCGGGCCGAACAGGCGCGGGCCCGCGCGGAGGAGGCGGCGCGGGAGGCGCGGAAGGCGGCGCAGGAGGCGCGGCGCGCCGCCGAGCGGGACGCCGCGCACGGCTGACCGGTGCCGGCACCCCGGCGGCACGGGCGGTTTCCGGGATGAAGTAAGTTCCACTAATAGAACGCGATTCGAGAATCGGGGGGCGCGCGGTGACGGCACCGGTGGTGGAACAGGCGGCGGAATGGTACGAGCCGGGGGCCCACCCGGTGGCGCCCGGCGTGCACCGGATCCCGCTGGCGCTGCCGATCCCGTCGCTGCACGCCGTCAACGTCTACGTCATCGAGGACCCGGACGGCCCGGTCCTGGTCGACTCCGGCTGGGCGATGCCCGACAGCCGGACGGCCCTGGAGAGCGCGCTGCGCACGCTCGGCCACGGGCTCGACGACGTGGCGCAGTTCCTCGTCACGCACGCGCACCGGGACCACTACTCGCAGGCGCTCGCGCTGCGCGGCTCGTTCGGCACGCGGGTGCGGATCGGGCGCGGCGAGCGGCCCTCGATCGAGGCGTCCGGCGCCCCCGGGGGCGTGCACGCGCGCCAGATCGAGATGCTCCGCCGCTGCGGCGCCGCGGACCTGGCCGCCGAGATCGCCGCGATCCCAAACGACCCGTCCGACGCGGAGCCGCCGCTGACCGCGCCGGACGCCTGGCTTGACGACGGCGAGCGGGTCGCGCTGACGGGCCGCGGGCTGGACGTGTTCGCCACGCCCGGCCACACCCGCGGGCACGTGGTGCTGCGGGACGCGGCGGCGGGGCTGCTGTTCGCCGGCGACCACGTGCTGCCGCACATCAGCCCGTCGATCGGGCTGGAGGCCGAGCCGGAGCGGCGGCCGCTGCGCAGCTACCTGGACTCGCTGCGGCTCGTCCGCGACATGCCCGACACGCTGCTGCTGCCCGCGCACGGCCCCGTGACGCCGAGCACGCACGCCCGGATCGACGCGCTGCTGGAGCACCACGCGGCGCGCCTCGACGCCGCCGCCGAGAAGGTCCGCGCGGGCCACGGGACGGCCTTCGCGGTCGCCGGGGCGATGACCTGGACGCGGCGCCGCCGCACGCTCGCCGACCTGGACTCCTTCAGCCGGATGCTGGCCGTGCTGGAGATCGAGGCGCACCTGGACGTGCTGGCCGACCAGGGCGTCCTGGACGTCCACGAGGAGGCCGGCGTCCGCCGCTACGCGCCGCGCGCCTGAAAGAGCGCGGGGTCGCGGCCCAGGTGGGCCAGCAACTGGTCGGCCGGGGCGGCGGTGCCGGGCAGCGGAACGGCGGGGGCGAACAGCCCGCTACGCGTGGCGTCGGTGACCAGCGCCGCGGCGGGGGCGAGCAGCAGGCTCGCGAGGGCGGCCGGGATGGGCCGCGGGTTCCCGGTGGCGCAGCCGATGTCCCACCCGTGCACGGCGAGCTCGATGGCGCCGGTCATGGCGACCATGCACGCGCTCATCGCGCACCCGCCGACGGTGACGGGCCGGTCGTCGGCGGCCGTCCAGGCGCCGAGGAGCCGGACGGCCCCGGACCGGAACCCCGCCACCAGCGCCGCGGCCGGATCGTCCCACGGCGGGCCGCCGGGCGGCGGCTCCGGACGCAGCCGGACCGAGCCGGTGTCGACGGCCTCCACCAGCGCGTCCAGGGAGTCGGCGGTGTGCAGAAGCAGCGTCCCCAGGTCCCAGCCGCGGCACGGCGTCGCCCGGCCCAGTGCCGCGGCCGTGACGTCGCCGAGCCCGCCGAGCGCGTAGCCGACGGACCGTTCGAGCAGCGCAACCGTCTCCACCGTGCTCATCCCCGCCCTCGCCTTCCGGGGACCGTCCCCACCTGAACTGACCCCGGCCCGGCCGGAAAGTCACCGGCCGGCGGCCGAGGAGTTCCGCCGCGGCCGCCCGCCCCGGCCCCGGGCCCGATTCCGCCGCAGATTAAGATGATCTTCCGAACCCCCCGCGGAAGGAGCGGCATGACGCTCGCCCCCGAGGCCACCGGCACCCCCAGGGCCACCGAGGCCCCAGGAGTGGTCGAGATCACCTCCCCCGAGGAGCTGCGCGAGCTGCTCGGCGCCCCGATGCGGCGGGCCATCGACAAGGAGCGCGTCACGCTGCACGCCTGGGACCGGGAGTGGCTGGCGCGGTCCCCGTTCTGCCTGATCGCCACGAGCGACGCGGAGGGCGCCTGCGACGTCTCCCCCAAGGGCGACCCGCCCGGGTTCGCGCACGTGCTCGACGACACCACGATCGCCATCCCGGACCGGCCCGGCAACCGCCGCGCGGACGGCTTCATGAACGTGCTGAGCAACCCGCACGTCGGGCTGATCTTCTTCGTCCCGCGCCGGGGCGAGACGCTGCGGATCAACGGCCGGGCGCGGCTGGTGCGGGAGGCGCCCTTCTTCGACGACATGGTCGTGAAGGGCCACCGGCCGTCGCTGGCGCTGGTCGTGGACATCGAGCAGGTCTTCTTCCACTGCGCGAAGGCGCTGATGCGCTCGAAGCTGTGGAGGCCCGAGGAGTGGGCGGAGGACACGCTCCCCTCGCACGCCCGGATGGTCAAGGCCGTCCAGTACACCGAGGAGAGCCTCGAAGATCTGGAGCGGCGCTACGACGGCGCCGTCTACGAGAAGAAGCTCTACAAGGGCTGACGGCCGGCCGGCGCGGAGCCGGTTCCGGCGGCTCCCGGCATGGAACGACCCCCGCGCCTTTCGCGCGGGGGTCTGCTTTACGGACGGTCCTGTCAGCCGCTCTTGCGGCGGAACTGGCGCTGGTGGTCGGCGCGCTCATGCACGCCGCGCACCTTCGAGCCGTTCCGGCCCGTCCCGCCGGCGTTCTTGGCCGCGGCGCCGCGCTTGCGCTCCAGGGCCTCCCGGAACCTGCGCTTCACCTCGTCCTCGCCGCCGTCGCTTCCTGCTGCCGAGTCGGCCATGCGGACCTCCAGCTCTGTAAGGGGCACCCCTAGCCTCACATACCCGGGGACCGGACGGCGATCCGCACCCGCCCGAAAGATCAACTTGGGAGTTTTCCCCTTCAACCGGCCAGGCTGGGAGGAACTCTCTATGGTTTGTGATCGTGGAGCCCCAGATCCCGCAGGCCGAGGCCGCGCCCGCCCATCCGCCGCTGGAGTCGCTGGCCGCCCGGCCGCTCCTCAACAGCGACTACGAGGCGCGTCCCGCCGTCTTCTACGAGAAGCTGCGCGCCGAGTACGGGCCCGTCGCGCCGGTGGACGTGCTCGGAGTGCCCGTGTGGCTGGTCATCGGCTACCCGCAGACGCTCGACATCCTGCGCGACGCCCGCGGCATCTGGAGCCGGCGGGTGGAGACCTGGCGCGCCTACCGGGAGGGAACGGTCCCGGCGGACTGGCCGATGCTGCCCGTGGTCGAGTCCGACAACTGCGGCTTCCGCGACGGCGCCGACTCCACCCGGCTGCGCAGCGCCTGGAGCGAGGGCCTGCGCCCGTTCCAGGACCGCACCCGCCCGGAGGCCAAGGCGCTGGAGGAGGCGGTCCGGCGGTACGCCGACGAGCTGATCGACGTGCTGGCCGAGAACGGCGGCCGCACCGGCCAGGCCGACCTGGCGGCGCAGTACGCGCGGCCCCTGCCGCTGATGGTCGTCGGGCGGCTGCTCGGCACCGGCGACGGGGGCGGGGACGGGGACGACGGCCTGCTCGTCGACCTGTGGCGGGTGCTGGACGCGGGGCCGGACGCCCAGGAGGCGTCCACCCGGCTGCTGGCGAGGATGGCGGAGGTCTGCGCCGCCCGCACCACCGCGCCCGGGCGGGACCTGCCGTCCGCCATGCTGGCGGCGGTCCCCGACCTGACCGCCGAGGAGCTGACCGGCGAGATGGCGATGATGACCGGGCTGGTCGGCGACGTCACCGGCACGCTGATCTGCAACACCGTCACCGAGGTGCTGATCGGCGAGACCGGCGCCCGCGCCAGCATGTCCGCCGGGCTGATCCATGAGGCGATCAACCGGGCGTCGACCGCCAACCCGCCGATGGCGAACCTGGCGTTCCGCTGGCCCCGGTCCGACGTGCGCGTCGGCCGGTTCCAGATCGCGGCCGGCGACCCGGTCATGGTGTCGCCCGCCGCCGCGCACCTGGACCCGGCGTTCACCGGGAACAGCGCGCCCGACGCGATCTACAGCTCGCGGGCCCACCTGGCGTGGAGCGCGGGCCCGCACGCCTGCCTCGGCCGCGACCTGGCGACCACCGTCACCACGATCGCGGTGGAGCGGCTGTTCGAGCGGTTCGCCGGGCTGCGGCTGGCGCTGCCGCCGGACCAGCTGGCCTGGCGCTCGTCCCCGCTGATCCGCGGCCTGCGCGCGCTGCCGGTCCACTACGAACTGGCGGACGAGCCGCCGCGCCGGGCCGCCGCACCGTCCGGAACGGGCGAGGCCGCACCCGAGGCGAACCGGCCCGAGGCGGAGCCGGCCTCACTGGCGCGGCGCATCCTGCGGGTCATGCGCCTGTCGCAGAGCTGACCCCCGCCCAAGCCCTCGGCTCAGGCGAGGGCGGCGGCCTCCTCCCGGATCCGCCGCCACGCCGCGTCGATGTGCGCGTCGGTGGTGCCGGCGGCGCCGATCGCCACGCGCAGCAGCACCCGGCCGCCGGCCTTGGTGTGGGTGAGGTAGAGGTCGCCGGACGCGTTGAGCCGGTCCATCAGCCGCAGCGTCGCCGCGTCGGCCTCGTCGCCGTCCAGGCCGTCCCAGCGCGGGCGAAAGCACACCAGGCTGAGCCGGGGCTCCTCCAGCAGCGCGAACGCCGGGTCGGCGGCGATCCGGGACGCGAGGCCCGCCGCCAGCCGTACGCCGGTCCGGACGTGCTCGCGCAGGCCCTCGGCCCCGTACCACCGGATGACCGACCAGAGCTTCAGCGCCCGGAACCGGCGTCCCAGCGGGATCTGCCAGTCGCGGTAGTCGATCACCTCTCCGGACTCGGACGCCTGGTTGCGCAGGTACTCCGGCAGGATCGACAGCGCGCCCACGAGCGGTTCCCGGTCGGCCACCCACATCGCGGTGCAGTCGAAGTTGGTGAGCAGCCATTTGTGCGGGTTGGTGACGTAGGAGTCGGCGTGCTCGGCGACGCCGTCGTTGATGCCGCGCAGTTCGGGGCAGACGGCCGCGACGCCCGCGTACGCGGCGTCCACGTGCAGCCAGACGCCGTGCCGGCGGCAGACCTCGCCGATCGCGGGCACCGGGTCGACCGCCGTGGTCGACGTGGTGCCGATGGTCGCGCACACCATCACGGGAACGGCGCCCGCGGCGGCGTCCTCGGTGAGCAGCGCGTCGAGGTGCGCGGGATCCATGGCCAGGGTCGCCGGGTCGACGTCCACGACGCGGACGTTCGCGGCCCCGATCCCGGTGATCCGCGCGGCCTTCTCCAGCGACGAGTGCGTCTGGGAACTGACGTAGAGGGTGTGCCGCCGGGTGATGCCGTCGCGTCCGGCGGCACCGCCGTCCGCGCGGTGCAGGGCGGCGAGGATCGCGGCGAGCGCCGCACCGGACGCCGAATCCTGGATCACGCCGCCGCCCGGGCCGTCGCCGCGGAACCGCTCGGGCAGGCCGAGCAGCTCGGCGAACCAGTCGAGCACCCGCGTCTCCAGTTCGGTGCAGGCGGGGCTCGTCGCCCACAGCATGCCCTGGACGCCGAGCCCGGCCGACAGCAGGTCGCCGAGGACCGACGGGCCGCTGGCGCCGCTCGGGAAGTAGGCGAAGAAGCCCGGGTGCTGCCAGTGGGTGACACCGGGCATGACGACGCGGCCCATGTCAGCGAGGACGGCGTCGAACCCCTCGCCCTTCTCCGGCGGGTGCGCGGGCAGGCTCGCCAGCACGTCGCCCGGGCGGGCCCGCGACAGCACGGGATAGGACTCGATCGTCTCCTGGTAGTCGGCGATCCAGTCGATGACCTGCCTGCCGTACCGGCGGAACTCCTCCGGCGTCATGTGCGCCGCCACTGCGCGTCCTCCCTGGCTGGAACGGGCCCCGGCGCGGCTCAGTGGGCGGTTCCGCCGGCCGCGCGGCGGACGCCGTGCAGCTCGACCGTCCAGACGCCCTCCATCACCTCGGCGACCGTGAGCCCGAGGGTCAGGTCCGAGCGGCCGTCCTGGGCCGTCCAGAGCGGGAAGTCGACGCGGAAGGCCCGCTCGTCCGACGGCTCCTGCACCGCGGGCGCCGCCTCGATCTCGCGGAACGCCGCCTCCGGCGGGCTGATCAGGTCCCGCCCGTGCCGTTCGAGGGCCGCGGCGAGCTGCGCCGCGGTGAGCCGGCGGGCGTCGGTCAGCGTCTCCAGTTCCTCGTACTCGCCCCGGACGAGCAGCCCGACCACGACCCGAACGGCGTTCACGCCCTCCTCCGGCAGCATGCGCCACACCGTACCGCGCCGCGCCCCCGATGATCGGCCGGCTGTTTAGACGAGCCCGCCCGGGAACGCTTGTCCCTGTCAAGGCGCAGGAAGGACGAACATGCCAGACAAGAGCGACAAGCACGGTCCCAGGGTGGACGACGAGATCGGCCACGAGACGCAGGGCATGGTCAGCGGCGGGCACTCCACCCACGCCGAGGATTTCAAGGAGACCGAGCCGTACTCCGATGACGCGCCCTGGGATCCGACCGCGGCGACCGGCGACCCGCGCGAGGGATCGCCGCCGGGGATGAGCGCGGGCGATGTGGAGGGCCGCAGCGCCCTCGCCCGGATGCTCACCGGCGTCCGCTATCCGGCCCGCACCGACGACCTGGTGGCGCACGCCTCCGGCGCGGGCGCGGACGACGACGCGATCGGCGCGCTGGAGACGCTCCCCGACCGCGAGTACGAGAACGTCGCCGACGTCGCCGAGGAACTCGGCTACGGCCGCGAGAACCGCCGCTTCTGACCACCGCCCGAGCGGCGTTCACCTGCGGCGGGCCGTCGTTGTGAGAAACCTCACGGCGGCGGCTCGCCGCGACTCAACGGCGGGTGCGGGCGCGCAGGGCGGGGATCTGGCCGCCGGCGGCGACGAGGGCGCGCTGGCGGGGCGACAGGCGGTGCCGGGCGCGGTACGTCTCGTCCTTGGTGACGTTGCGGACCTCGACCTCGGTGCCCTTCTCCAGGGCGTCGCGGACGCCCTCGATCCGCAGCCGGTCGCCCTGCTCGACGCGGTCGTAGCCGGCCTCGTCGGCGAACTCCAGCGGCAGGATCCCGAAGTTCACCAGGTTCTGCCAGTGGATCCGCGCGTAACCGCGGGCGAGGACGAGCCGGAGCCCGAGATGGCGCGGCGCGATCGCGGCGTGCTCGCGGGACGAGCCCTGTCCGTAGTTGCGGCCGCCGACGACGGCGTGCGCGCTGGCCTGCCGCGCCCGGTCCGGGTAGCCCTCGTCGATGCGGACGAAGGCGAAATCGGCCAGCTTCGCGATGTCGCTGCGGTACGGGAGGGCCTGGGCGCCCGCCATGAGGATCTCGTCGGTGGACACGTCGTCCCCCACCTTGATCACGACGGGGACGTCCAGGTCGTCCGGCAGCGGGTCCAGTTCGGGCAGGACGCCGATGCTCGGCGCCTTCTCCAGTTCGACGCGGCGCGCCTCGTCCTCGGGGAGCGGCGCCTCCAGCATCTCCAGGTTGACGCTGGAGCGTGCGGGCAGCCGGACGGCCGGCGGGTCCAGGTCCAGGTCCAGGTCGCGGGGGTCGGTGATCCTCCCGGTGAGCGCGGCGGCCGCGGCGGTCTCCGGCGAGCACAGCCAGACCCGGTCGTCGGCCGTGCCGGAGCGGCCGGGGAAGTTGCGCGGGAACGTCCGCAGGCTGTTGCGGCCGATCGCGGGAGCCTGCCCCATGCCGATGCAGCCGAGGCAGCCGGCCTGGTGGATCCGCGCGCCGGCCTGGAGGAGGTCGGTGGCGGCACCCATCTTCGTCAGGTCGACGAGGATCTGCCGGGACGTCGGGTTCACGTCCAGTGACACGTGCGGATGCACCTGGCGGCCCTTGACGATCGCGGCGACGGACGCGAAGTCGCGCAGCCCCGGGTTCGCCGACGATCCGACCACGACCTGGTGCACCTCCTCCCCCGCCACCTCCCGCACCGGCACCACGTCGCCCGGCGAGGACGGCCGGGCGATCAGCGGCTCCAGTGCCGGCAGGTCGATCTCGTCGGTGACGTCGTAGGAGGCGTCCGGGTCGGCGACGATCTCGGTGAAGTCGTCCTCGCGGTCCTCGCCGCGCAGGAACTCCAGGACGCGCTCGTCGGACGGGAACACCGTCGTCGTCGCGCCGAGCTCGGCGCCCATGTTCGCGATGACGTGCCGGTCCATCGCGGTCAGCGACGCCAGGCCGGGACCGTGGTACTCGATGATCCGGTTGACGCCGCCGCGGACGCCGTGCCGCCGCAGCATCTCCAGGACGACGTCCTTGGCGCTGACCCACGGCGGCAGTTCCCCGCTGAGCCGGATTCCCCAGATCTCCGGCATCGTGACGTGGATCGGCTCGCCGGCCATCGCCATCGCGGCCTCCAGCCCGCCGACGCCCATCGCGAGCATGCCGAGCGACCCGGCCGCGCAGGTGTGGGAGTCGGAGCCGACCATCGTGGCGCCGGGCACACCGAACCGCTGCATGTGCGTCGGGTGGGAGACGCCGTTGCCGGGCTTGGAGTACCAGAGGCCGTAGCGGCGGCACGCCGACCGCAGGAAGATGTGGTCGGCCATATTGCGCTCGTCGGCCTGCAGCAGGTTGTGGTCGACGTACTGCACCGACACGTCCGTGCGGACGCGGTCCAGGTCCAGCGCCTCCAGCTCCAGCATCACCATCGTGCCGGTGGCGTCCTGCGTGAGGGTCTGGTCGATCCGGATCCCGATCTCGGTGCCGGGCTCCATCTCGCCGCTCACCAGGTGCGAGCCGATCAGTTTGCGGGCGACGTTACGGCCTCCCGTGCCGTCTGCCATGGCCGGTTCCTCCGCTCCTCGCCTTTCTCGGGATCGTCTAGAGGGGGTGGGCGGGCCGCCCCCGGTCGTGCGCCGGACGGTCGGCGGGCCGCCCGCACCAGTGCGCGAGCGCCTCCCGGATCGCCGCCGCCCGCCGGTCCGGCGCGGTCTCGTCGCACGCCCACGCGATGTAGCCGTCCGGGCGGACCAGCGCCGTCGTGCGGGTCGCGCCGCCGGCGAGCGCGCAGTGCACCCGCCCGGCCCACCGCTTGGTCGCCAGGTAGGTGACCGCCGGGTCGTTCGCGGCCACCACCAGCACGAACAGGCCGTCGCCGAGCAGCCGGTACAGGCGCCCGGGGGCGCCCGCCACCGGGACGTCCGGGGCGCGCATGCCGGTGAGGCGGTGCGCGCCGCGCGGCGCCGGATAGGCGATGTCGATGCCGGACACGGCGCCCGCCAGCCGCCGCGCGACCGGCCGGACATGCGTGGCCGCCCAGGCCCCGACGCTGCGGGCCCGCCGCAGCCACGGCGGCTCGACCATCGCGAAGCTCAGCAGCGCCCCGCTGCCGCGCAGCACCTGCCTGCCGACCGGGTACCGCTCCTCGTGGTAGCTGTCCAGCAGCCAGGACGGCGCCCAGCCGCGCAGTTCGGCGGCGAGCTTCCAGCCGAGGTTCGCCGCGTCCTGCATCCCGGTGTTCATGCCCTGGCCGCCCGCCGGGGAGTGCACGTGGGCGGCGTCGCCGGCGAGGAACACCCGCCCCGCCCGGTAGCGCGGCACCTGCCGCTCGTCGCTGTGGAAGCGGGACGTCCAGCGCGGGTCGCGCATGCCGTGGTCGGAGCCGAGCGCGCGGCGCGCGACGTCGCGGAGCTCGCCGAAGTCGACCGGTTCGGAGTCCGGGGGCTGGTGCCGGCGGTTCCAGGCGATCACCCGGTACCAGCCGTCGCCGAACGGCGCGAGGAACGCGAACGCGTCCCCCGTCGCTCCCGCGGTGAGGATCTCGGCGGGCGCGTCGTCGAGCCGCACGTCCGCCAGCATCACCGAGCGCACCACGGCCCGGCCGGGGAAGGGCAGCCCGAGCGCCTTGCGGACGGTGCTGCGGACGCCGTCGGCGCCGACGACGTAGGACGCGCGGTGCGTCGTGGTGGAGCCGTCGGCCATGCGGACGTCGACGTCCACGCCCTCGGCGTCCTGCCGCAGGCCGGTCGCCTCCGCGCCGTGGACGATCTCCGCGCCGGCCTCCAGGGCCCGCCGCCGCAGCACCCGTTCCGTCTCGTACTGCGGTGTGACCAGCACGTACGGGAAGCGGCCCGGGAGCCGGGACAGGTCCAGCGCGGCCGCGCCCAGCAGCCGCAGCCCGCCGGCCCGCTCGCCCGTGGCGACCAGTTCGTCGGCGACGCCGCGGGCGTCCAGCAGTTCCAGCGTCCGCGCGTGCACCGCGAACGCGCGGGTGAGGTTGTCGGTCTCCTCCTCGCGCCGCTCCAGCACGGTGCAGCCGACGCCAGCGGAGGCCAGGTCGCCCGCGAGCAGCAGCCCCGTCGGGCCGGCCCCCACGATCAGCACGTTCCCCGTCGGCTTGGGCGGCATGCGGCTCCCCTCTCCGTCCGTCGCGGGTGCGGCCCTCCACCCCTTCCCACGAACGGCGGATCCTCACGCGCCGCGGGCGGCCTCGGCCGGTCAGTCCCGCCCGTTGGCACGCAGGATCGAGACGGCTTTCACCGTCTGATAGCCACGCCACTCCAGCTCGGCGGCGGGCGAGTAGTTGGTGAAGTCGACCCTCCAGCCGCCGTCGTCCTCCTGCTGCGCCTCCAGCCGGTCCAGCTCCGCCGCGACGACGTCCGGGGCGAACAGGGCCCGGACGGGCGTGTCGGGGTAGGGCGCGAAGTCGAGGGGCCGCATCATCTCGTCCTCCAGCCCGCCCGCGACATGGACGAGGCCGTCCGGCGGGATGCGCTCACCCAGCAGCGCGATGAGTTCGGCGGCCTCGGGCTCGGTGCCGTGGACGGCGTCCAGCAGCCACAGCGCGAACGCCAGTTCCAGCGCGTGCAGGTCGGTCTTCGCGCGGGCGGCGTCCAGGCAGAAGCGGGTCGCGCGGGCGAGCCACGGATGGGCGGCGACCGCCGGGTCGTGGACGGCGGTGCGCTGCGCCATCGCGGCGACCACGGCGGTGATCTGCAACGACGGGACGTCCGGGTCGGCGCCCGCCCAGAAGGGGGCGCACCCGGCCGGATCGGGGACGCGCAGCCCGAACGGGATGCCGCCGTCCGGCAGCGCCACCGCCTGCAGCCAGTCGCACAGCGCCACCGCTTCCGGGGCGGTGGCGGCCGCCAGTTCGGCGAACACCTCGAAGGCGTGCAGGGCCGGGCCCGGCTGGCTCGTCCGCGACCGCAGGTCGGGCTCCAGTCCGTGGCCGTAGCCGCCGTCGGGATTGCGGTAGGCGTTCAGCGCGGACAGCACCGCCTCACGGTCGCCCTCACCGGTGAGCAGTTCGAAGCGGCGCCGGTCGAGGAGCCGGGCGTGCGTCGCCATGAAGTCGGAGGCCTTGTTCAGATCCATGCCTCCAGCGTGGCCGCCGCCCGCCCAGGCGTCTTGCAACTTTCGGCCATCAGCGCGTCCAGGCTCGGCAGGCGCGCGGCTAACCCGCGCGCAGGGCGAGGCCCAGGGCGCGGAACTGCTCGACGGGGCGGTGGTAGCCGCGCTCGATGTGGTGGACGCCCCGCAGCGTGGACGGCCCTTCGGCGACCGCCGCGGCCAGCACCGCCGAGAACCCGGCCCGGATGTCGGGCATGGTCACGTCGCCGCCGCGCAGCTTGGTCACCCCGCGCACGACGGCCGAGTGCAGCGCCGCCGTGTCGTGGTAGCGGCACGCGGGCCCGCCCAGGCAGGTGTCGTAGACCTCGATCTCGGCGCCCATGCCCTGCAGCGCCGGAACGTAGGCGAGCCGGTTCTCGTAGACGGTCTCGTGCAGCACCGACATGCCGTCCGCCTGCGTGAACAGCACCATCAGCGGGGTCTGCCAGTCGGTGGCGAACCCGGGGTGCGTGTCGGTCTGCACCGCGGCCGGGCGCAGCCCGTCCGGCGCCGACGCCATGATCCAGTCGTCGGTGATCTCGAACCGGGCGCCCATCCGGGCCAGCGTGGTGATCGCGGTGACGAGGCGGTCCTGCGGGCAGCCGTGCACCCGGACCTCGCCCCGGGTGACCAGGCCCGCCACGAGGTAGGAGAACGCCTCGATCCGGTCGCCGGCCAGCCGCGTCACCGCCCCGCTCAGCCGCTCGACGCCCTCGACCACGATCCTGCGGTCGGGCGCGAACGAGATCCGCGCCCCCATCCGCTGCAGGAACAGCGCCAGCTCGATGATCTCCGGTTCCGTCGCCGCGTTCCGGATGACCGTCTTGCCCTGCGCCCGGACCGCCGCCAGGAGCACCGTCTCGGTGGCGCCGACGCTCGGGTAGGGCAGGTCGATCCGCGTGCCGACCAGCCTGGAGGCGCGCGCGTGGATGCCGTCCGCGGCGAGCGTGACCTCGGCGCCGAACGCGCGGAGCGCGTCCACGTGGAAGTCGACGGGCCGCCGCCCGATCGGGTCGCCGCCGACCAGCGGGACGAACGCCTCCCCGGTCAGGTGCAGCAGCGGGCCGAGCATCAGGATCGGGATCCGGTTCAGCCCGGTGAACGCCTTGCCGACGCTCGGATCCGCCACCGGCCCCGGCACTACGGCGATCTCGCCGCCGGACCGCTCCACCGTCATCCCGACGTGCTCGAGCATCCCCGCGGTGATCCCGACCTCGCCGACGTCGGGCGCGTTGCGGATCGTGCTCGCCTCCGCGCCGAGCATCGCCGCGACCATGTGCTTGCTGACCGCGTTCTTCGCCCCCCGCACGGTGACGTCGCCGCGCAGCGGCCCCGACGGCTCGATCTCCCAAAGCTTCTCGGTCACCCGTGAAGCCTACGGCCGATCCGGACCCGTCAGGCGCGATCGGCCAGAAGGTTCGCCGCGAAACCGAGGAACGCGACACCGGCCACCTGCTCCAGCCGCCGCCGCACCTCCGGCCGCCGGAGCCGCTCCGCCAGCTTCGCCGCGGCCCCCGACACGACCCAGTACCAGACGGCCAGCTCCGCGAGGTCGATGGCCGTGAACAGCACCGTCATGCCGAACACCGGCGCCCCGTGCGGCATGAACTGCGGGACCAGGCTCATGTAGAAGACGCCGGCCTTGGGGTTCAGCAGGTTGGTCCCGACCCCGGCGCGGAACGCCCCGAGTCTCGTCGCCGCCGCGACCGGCTCCGGCACCGCTTCCCGGACGGCCTCCTTGCGGCGGGCCTTCCACAGCGCCGTCGCGCCCAGCCACACGAGGTAGGCGGCCCCGCAGACGCGCAGCACGTCGTAGGCGACGTGGGACGCGGTCAGCAGCGCGGTCAGACCGACAGCGGTGGCGAGGCCCCACACGCAGCAGCCGGTGAGGATCCCCGACGCCGCCGCGAGCCCGCCGGACCGCCCCTGGGCGACGGACGTCCGCAGGACGAGCAGGGTGTCCAGCCCCGGTACCACGTTGATGATCAACGCGGCGCCGGCGAACGCGAGCGCTGCGGTCAGCATGATCGGATCCTAGGCCCGTCCGGGCACCTGGTGAACGGCGTTCCGGGCGTGCTCCGCGGCGCCGAGGACGTGCTCGCGCCCCCAGGCGCCCAGCGGCGCCAGGGCCGTGTTGAGCGAGACGCCCAGGGCGGTCAGCGAGTACTCGACGCGCGGCGGGACCTCCTCGTACTCCTCGCGGTGCACGATCCCGTCCGCCTCCAGCTCCCGAAGATGCGAGGCGAGCACCTTCTCGGTGATGCCCGGCAGGTTCCTGCGCAGCTCGCCGAAGCGGCAGGGCCGCTCGTTGAGCGCCCACAGGATCAGCACCTTCCATTTGCCGCCGATCACGTCCATCGCCGCGTCGATCCCGCAGACGTACGCACCCGGCCGGCGCCCGGTCGCCATGGCCACTCCCCCACCTGGTCGCTTACCCGGAGGTGCGCACGCACTTCGAAGTGCGTACTTGATCATCTTCGGGTTCGCCGACCAGCCTAATCGGCATGGACAACGACACTTCCGGAAAGCACCCGATCGCCCTGCTCGGCCTCGGCGCCATGGGCACCGCGCTCGCCAGGGCGTGGCTCGCCGCCGGGCACCCCGTGACCGTCTGGAACCGCACGCCCGGCCGCGCCCGGCCGCTCGCCGCCGAGGGCGCCGCGGTCGCCGCGACGGTGGCCGAGGCGGTGGCGGCGAGCGACCTCGTGGTCACCTGCCTGCTCGACGACGCCTCCGTCCGCGCGGTCCTCGCGGACGCCGACCTCGCGGGCAAGGACGTGGTCGACCTCACCACCGGCACGCCCGGCCAGGCCCGCGCACGCGCCGCGTGGGCCGGGGAGCGGGGCGCGCGGTTCCTGGACGGCGGGATCATGGCGGTCCCACCGATGATCGGCGTGGCGGGCTCGGGCGGCTACGTCCTCTACAGCGGGTCGCGTGCGCTGTTCGAGGAGCACCGCGCCGCGCTCGCCGTGCCGGCCGGCGCCACCTTCGTCGGCGCGGACCCCGGCTTTGCCGCCCTCCACGACGTGGCGCTGCTGAGCGCCATGACGGCGATGATGGCGGGGATCGCGCACGCCTTCGCGCTCGTCCGCGACGAGGACGTCCCGCTGAAGGACTTCGCCCCGATGCTCACGGGCTGGCTCACCGCCATGGCCGGATACGCGCACGGGGTCGCCGAACACCTGGAGAGCGGCGACTACACCCGGGGCGTGACGTCCAACCTCGCCATGATGGTCCGGGGCAACGCGACGCTCCTGCGCACGGCCGAGGAGCAGCGGGTCAGCCCCGAACTGCTCACCCCGTTCATGGACCTCATGCGGCGCCGTCTCGACGACGGGCACGCCGACGAGGGGACCACGGGCGTCGTCGGCCTCCTCGCCCGCTGAGCCTCGCGGCCACTCACGGCCATACCGAACCGAACGCCATTCGGTATGGTGGCGGGATGGTGGACGTCTTCGATGACCTGGCGGCGGAGTACCGGCAACTGGACGCCGTCCTGGCGGCGCTGACCCCGGACCAGTGGTCCGCGCCGTCGGACGCGGCGGGCTGGACGGTCGCCGACGTGGTCCTGCATCTCACGCAGAGCGAAGAGGTGGTCACCGCGCCGTCCATCACCGACGGCGCCGCGTTCCTGCCGTCCACCGCGACCACCGTCGACGGCGCCATGGCGGAACTGGTCGCCGCCGAGCGCGGAGCGCCGCCCGGCGAGCTGCTCGCACGCTGGCGCAAGGCCGCGTTCGCCACGCCGGACGCGCTGCGCGCCCACCCGCCGGGCACCCGCCTCAGCTGGGTGCGAACGCCGCTGTCCCCGCGGACGCTGGCCACCACGCGGCTCGCCGAGCACTGGGCGCACGCGCAGGACATCACCGTCCCGCTGGGCATCGCCTACCCGGACACGGCGCGCCTGCGGCACATCGCGCGGCTCGCCCACCGGACGCTGCCCTACGCCTTCTCCGTCGCCGGCCGCCCGGACGCGCCGGTCTTCTGCGACCTCACCGCGCCCGACGGAACGCGGTGGACGTTCGGGGACCCCGCCGCGCCCAACCGGATCACCGGACCGGCGGCGGAGTTCTGCAGGGTGGGCGCCCGCCGCCTCACGCCCGAGCAGACCGGCCTGCGCGCCGAGGGACCGGACGCCGCGGAGGCGCTCCGCCTCGTCCGCAACTACGCCGCCTGACCCGTCCGCGACGTCAGCGGGCGGGGACGGAGGACGGCATGAACAGGGCGGTCACGGTGGCGATGACGCGGCCGTTCGCCGTGAACGCCGCCGTTCCCGCCGCGAGCCTGCGGCCGACCCGGGTCGGGGTGACGGCGATGTCGACCCAGTCGCCCTCGCGTGCGGTGCCCACCAGGTCGCAGGAGAGGTTGACGGTGATGAGCGGCGTCGGCGGGTCCGTGCGGACGGCGAGGGCGTGCCCGATCGCCACGTCGCCGACGGCGGCGATCACGCCGCCGTGCAGCAGCCCGCGCGCGTTCGTCTTGGGGCCGTCGACGGCGAACCCGGCGCGCAGGGGGTCGGCGGCGTGCCGAGCGAAGCCGCCGATCGCGGTGATCAGCGGGCTCGGACGGTCGTAGGGCACGAAGCCCGCGGGTGCGGTGGTCATCTCGCCTCCTGAGGGGAACGGTCCGCGTCGGAAAGGCCGCGCAGCGCCGCGGTGACCGTCAGCCGGAAGCGCCGCTCCGCCGTCTCGGGGGTGCCGCCGAGCAGGCCGGACGCTTCCAGGGAGAGCAGCCCCTGCACGGTGGCGAACAGGCCGACGGCGGAGTCCTTGGCGGCGCCCTCGGCGCGGTCCGGACCCAGGACGGCGGCGACCCGGCCGACGACGATCGCGTAGATGTCCTCGGCCGCGCGGGCGTCGGCCTGCTCCGGGCGGAACTCGGCGAACGGCCGGGAGAACATCACCTCGTGCAGGTGCGGCTCGCGCCGGGCGAACGACCGCACGGCGAGCGCCAACTCCAGCACGTCGGCTTCGGGGTCGCCGGTGGGCTCCAGGGCGCGCAGGTCGGCGGCCAGCCGGGCGAAGCCGGCGGCGAACAGCGCGCGGGCGAGCCCGGCCTTCCCGCCGAACAGCTCGTTCACCGCGGCCAGCGACGCGCCCGCGCCGGCCGCGACCGCCCGGGTCGTCACCGCGCCGGCGCCGCCGGCGGCCAGCAGCCGCGCCGCGACCGCGAGCAGGTCGCCGCGCAGCGCGTCCGTCCGCGTCTTCCGCCGTCCCATGCCGCCGACCGTACCCTATTCCGGATCAGCGATCCGAAATATCGGCGGACGATCGCCCTCAGCCGGCCGTCGGCCACCGGACGGCGGCGTCCTGGGACCGCGGGCGGAGCGGGACCAGCGCGATCACCGAGGTCGGGTCGCCGTCCACGGCGCCGCCGACGCGGAGCAGCCCGCGCCGGGTCAGGTACCGCAGGGCCTCCCGGACCTGCTCGGGGGTCGCCAGGAGGCGCCTCGCCAGCCCGGCGCGGGTGTGCCGGCCCGGCGACCACAGCGCGACGGAGAGGACGTCCATCGCCAGCGGCCCGTAGCGCTTGTCCCCCCGGCCCGCGCCGACCGCCGGACGGGCGCGGCCCGCGAAACGCGGCGCCTCCGGAATCCCGGCCACCGGCCAGAACTGCAGGAGCCATCGGTGCCCGTCGGATATGCGCCGGCGGAACACGCGCACTCGCTGGAGGCCGGGCCGCGCGAGTTTCAGGCCGCCCGCGAAATCGTCGCCGATCGCATGCGTCAACCCGATCTCGGCGCGGGATGTCAGAAAGGGCGTCTCCATCGCGTCGGACCACCCGGCCGCCTCATGCGGCGGCGGACCGTCATGGGCCTCGAGAACGACATGCGCGTGCGGCGCCGCGGTGCCGACGACCCATCCGGCGCCACCGGCCGCGACGTCGCCCTTGCCGCGCCCGCCGAAGGAGTGCTCCGCCAGCAGCGGCACGTTCAGATGGCGCAGTTCGCCCGTCCCGCCGACGCCGGCGGGCCAGAATCCGCGGATCACGAGCCTATCGAATTCGGCTCGATAATCGCCGTCCTCATATCTCGCGAGTAGGGTCATGCCCCGGAAGCTAACAGCGCCCTCTGACAGAACGGGGTGATCGGTGCGGGGCTCGTCCGATTGCGTTCACTGCGGCGGAACGGTCGCGCCCGACGGCCACTGCTGGGATTGCGGAAAGGCGCAGCCCGCATTCCGCGCCCGCGTCGAGATCGCGTCCGGCGGCGCCGCGGCGGTCAGCGACCGCGGCCTCCGGCGCGGCGTCAACGCCGACGCCGTCGCGCTGACCACCGCGGTCGCGTGGACGGTCGGCGTCGTCTGCGACGGCGTCTCCATGTCGCCGCGGCCGGAGCGCGTGGCGCAGGTCGCGGCCGAGGTGGGCGCGGCGTCGACCGCCGCCCGGCTGCGGGCCGGCGTCCTGCCGGAGACCGCGCTCACGGCCGCCGCGGCACGCGCCGCCCATGCCGTCGCCGCGCTGGCCGGGTCGGTCCACGACGCGCCCGCCTGCACCTATGTCGCCGGCATCGCCGGACCGGACGGCGTCTGGGCCTGCTGGGTCGGCGACAGCCGCGCCTACTGGCTGCCCGATACGGGTCCGGGCATGGCGCTCACCGAGGACGACAGCGGTGCCCACGGCGCGCTGGCCGCGTGGCTCGGCGCGGACGCCGGCGGCCACGACAACGTGAGCGCCCTGCTCATCCGGGTCCGGGCGCTCGGCCCGTCGTGACGGCTCCGCCGAGCAGAGCGGCCGCGGCCTGGTGGATCTTCACCAGCGCGGCCATCAGGTGCTCGCGCTCGGCGGCGGTGAGATCGGCCAGGACCGCCTCCTCCAGCGCGCGGCGTTCCGCCTCGACCGGCTCGCGCAGCGCGCGGCCCTGATCGGTCAGCCAGAGCCGGACGAGCCGGTTGTCGCGCTCGTCGCGGCGGCGGGTCAGCAGCCCGGCGGCGGCCATCCGGGTGGCCATCTTGACGACGGTGGGCGTGGTGACGTTCACCTCCGCGGCGATCTCACCGGGGGTGCGGCCGTCGCGTTCCCAGAGAGCGGCCAGCAGGTGGTTCTGCCCCAGGTGCAGGCCGTGCCGGCGCATGCCCTCGTCGGCGGCCGCGCGCAACGCCTTGGACGTGCGGCCGTGCAGGTCCAGGAACTCGGGCATCGGTCTCCCAACGGCGATCGATTGACGGCTAATCATTAACCGGCTAGCGTTCCGCATGTTCATTAGACGGCAAACGATTACTGGAGCCGCCATGCTACTGGTCACCGGAGCCACCGGGAACATCGGCCGCGATCTCGTCCGCGACCTGGACGCCAAGGGCGCGGACGTGCGGATCCTCGTCCGCGACCCGGCCCGCGCCGCCGGGCTGCCGGACCGCGCCGAGCGCGCCGTCGCCGACCTGGACGAGCCCGCGACCCTGCCGCCCGCCTTCGCCGGGGTCGAGCGGCTGTTCCTCCTCACGCCCGGCATCGGGACGTCCCGGACGGCGAACGCCGTCGCGGCCGCCGGCGCCGCCGGGGTCCGGCACATCGTGCTCCTGTCGTCGACGAACGTCCTCGGCGATCCGATGCCCGCCATGGGCCGCTGGCACCACGAGCGCGAGGAGATCGTCCGCGCGTCCGGCATTCCCGCGACGATCCTGCGCCCCGGCGGCTTCATGCTGAACGCGCTGGAGTGGCTGCCGACCATCCGGGAGGGCGGATACGTCCTGGATCCAACCGGTCCCGGCCGGTTCGCACCGATCGACACCGCCGACATCGCCGCCGTGGCCGCCGCCGTCCTGACCGAGGACGGCCACGCCGGCGAGGCGTACGACCTCACCGGCGACGACCTGTTCACCGTCGCGGGACAGGTCGCCGTCCTGGCCCGCGCCGTCGGGCGGGAGCTGCGGGTCCGCGAGGTGCGCACGCCGGAGGAGGCCGTCCGCACCCGCTTCCCCGGCGGCGCTCCCCCGGCGCTCGCCGAGGCGCTCGTCGAGGGCTTCAGATTGATGCGGGCCGACACCGCCGGGTTCCGCACGGATATGGTGAAGCGGCTGACAGGACGCGCCCCTCGGACGTTCGCCGACTGGTGCGCCCGCAACGCCGCCGCGTTCCGGCGACCGCCCGGCGCCTGACCCGGGCGCGCCCGCCGCGGACGTGGGACGCCAACGCGATGGGAGGTGCCCGATGGAGGAGACGCCCCCGCCGTCCGGCCTGCACGGGAACGGCCTGGTGCTCCGCGAATGGACCGACGACGACCTGGACGTCCTGGTCGCGCTGCTGGACGACCCGGCGGTCGCGCACCGCACGCCGCTCGCCTCGCCGTTCGATCGGCCGGCCGCGCGCCGGTACCTCGATCAGGCGCGCGGGGCGATCGGCAAGGGCGAGCGCGTGCAGCTGGCGATCACCACCGACGGTTTCGAGGCCAAAGGCGAGATACGCCTCGACCTCGTGCTCGGCACCATCAGCTACATCGTCGGCGCGAAGCACCGGGGGCAGCGGCTCGCCTCGCGCGCGCTCCAGCTGATGACCGAGTACGCGCACGCGCAGGCCGGCCTCCCCCGTGCCCTGCTGGAGATCGAGCAGGACAACGGCCCGAGCATCGCGGTGGCCCGGGCCGCCGGCTACCGGCCGACCGACGCCCCGGCCACCGTCGTCCAGAGCGAGCGGCGGAGCTTCACGCTCTTCACCTGGGCGCACACGGCGCCCTGACGGCCACCGGTCAGCAGGTGCTCGACGCCGGCCTGCCGGCGAACCGGTCGGCGAGGAACGCCAGGGCGTCGTTCTGCCGGACCAGCGCCTCCAGCGCATGCTCGCCCACCGCGTCGCGGACGGTCTGGACCTTCGCGCCCTTCGAGCACCACGCCTTGACCACGGCGTCCGCCTGCCCCACCGGCACGATCTCGTCGGTGTTGGCGTGGTAGTCGAACACCGGCGCGGCGGGCGCCGCGGAGCCCATCGTGTTCTTCTTCAGCATCGCGGCGACCGACGGCACGGCGAGCGGATCGGGGACGGTGCTGTAGTCGGCGAGCTTCTTGAACGGGAAGCCGATGAGCAGGTCGGTGAGGCACTTGTTCCGCGAGTCGCTCAGGGCCTGCTTCCCCTTGTCGTTGAGGAGCTTCTGGATGCCGGCCTCGGGGAACTCGGTGTCGAGGCTGACGGTGGCGGCGGCCTCGAAGCCGGAGAACAGGCCGCCGTCCAGCGACCGCGCCACCGCGGCCGGGTCGGCGGGCGTGCCGCCCATCGCCGCGCCGGCGAGCCGGACGTCCGGCGCGTAGGCCGGCTGGAGCTCGGCGGCCCACCCGGTGGCCTGCGCGCCGCCGGAGTAGCCGTCCAGCGCCCACGTGTTGGACGCGCCGATCCCGCCGGCGCCGAGGTTCTGCACGGCGCGGATCCCGTCGAGGACGGCGTGCCCCGCCTGCGGGCCCGCCATGAACACCGACTTGGGGCCCTCGAAGTCGGGCATGGCGACCGCCCAGCCCTTGTCCAGGACCGGGGAGGCGAACAGCGTGCCCGCACCGGCGATGCCGGCCCCCGCCGAGATGCCGTAGGACGGTGCGCACTGCGTCCCGGTGGAGTCCTCCGCGGCCTGCACCGACACGACGGGGCGGGCGCCGCCGCCCGTCCACGCCTTCTTCGGCACCAGCAGCGTCGTCACCGCCAGTTCCGCCGTGCCGTGCGAGTCGTTCGTGCGGTAGGAGATCTGCCAGGCGTCGACCGTGTCGCCCAGGTTCCCGGACTTGGGAGTGATCTTCCGATTCGCCACGACCTGGCCCGGCCCGTACGTGCCGATGTCGGCGGGTGCGGAATAGAACGGGTCCTGGTCGGGCGGCACGGACCCCGCGGGCGGCGGGTCGTCGGCCAGCGCGGCACCGGACGCGGCGACCAGCGCGGCGGCGGTGGCGATCGGCAGGAGCAGGGCCGTCCGGAGGGACGACCCGCGCGGCGCGGCGGATCTCATCGAGACTCCAGGGGGTGGGAGACCGGGGTCCCCCGACTGTGCGCCTCCCGCTACTCCGTGACTATGGCCCGGCGCCAACATCATCGGCTCACCGGCCCGCGCCGCACTGACAAACGCGCGGCTCCGCGGTCGCGAAGGGTCAGCGGGTGCGTCCGGCCGTCCAGGAGTCGGCGAGGGCGCAGAGCCGGTCGAGGGCGGCCTCGGCGCGCTCACGATCGCCGGTGGTGAGGAAGTCGGCCTGCAACCCGGAGTAGGCGCCGTTGAGGAAGGTCGCACTGACGCGCGCGTCTTCCGGGTCCAGGCCGCGGGCGACCAGCGCGCCGGCGACGAACTCGGCCCGCGCGGCCAGGAACGAGGGCACCCGGTCGCCGAGCCGGCCCGCCGCGGCGAGCCCCTCGATCTCGTGGACCAGCCGCGTGTGCGCGATGTTCTCGGGCGCCAGGTGCCGTCGCCAGGAGTCGCGGACGATCGCGCCGATCCCCCGGCCGGTGTCGTCCCAGCCCTCGGTGGCCCGCAGTTGCTCGTGCTGGATCTCGTCGAGCCGCTTGAGCAGCGCCGCGAGCAGCGCCTCCTTGTCGGCGAAGTGGTGGGTCAGCACGCGCGTGCTCTGCCCGAGCGCCTGGGCGACGGGACGGATGGAGAGCCCGGACAGCCCGGTCTCGGCGAGGTGGTCGAGCACCGCGTCGAGGATCTGCGTGCGGCGATGCGGGTCGCGGGGCCTGGCCACCGGTCGCGCCTCCTTCTCCGTCGGGCGACCAGCCTATAGGGTAACGAGTGTTACCTTAACCGGATGCCCCTTCCTCGACGTCCAACCGGCACGCCCTGGCTCGCCGCGCTCGCGCTCACCGCCTTCGCCCTGCAGACCGACGACTTCGTGATCGCCGGCGTGCTGCCGTCCATCGCCCGCGGCCTGTCGGTCACCGAGGTCGCCGCCGGCCAGCTCGTCACCGTCTTCTCGGTGACCTGCGCGGCGGTCGCCCCGGCCGCCGCCGTGGCGACCGCCCAGCGATCCCCGCGGAACCTGCTGACCTGCGGCCTGCTGCTGTTCTGCGCGGCCAACCTCGCGGTGCCGTTCGTGCCGTCCTATCCGGCTCTGCTCGGGCTGCGGATCCTCGCGGCGCTCGCCGCGGCCCTCACTCTCCCTGCCGTCTTCGCGGCCACGGCGGCGCTCTCGCCCGCGGAGCGCCGGGGCCGCCACCTCGCCACCGTCACGGCCGGCCTGACCGGCGCCGTGGTCGCCGGGGTACCACTCGGTACGTGGATCGGCGCCGCAGCAGGCTGGCGCGCGACGTTCCTTGCCGTCGGGGTCCTCGGCGCCGCGGCGCTGCTGCTCCTCCGAGTCGCCCTGCCCGACGTGCCGTCGGCTCCGGCCACCGGCCTCCGCGAACGACTCCGCCCCCTGGGGACGCCCGCCGTTCTGTGCGCACTGATGGCGGCGTCCGTCACGGTGTTCGGCAACATGGTGATCCAGACGTATCTGGCGCCGCTGCTGCACGGCATGGCAGGCGTGACCCCGGCCGGCCTTGGCCTTCTGCTCACGCTGACGGGCATCGCCGGCATCGCCGGGGCACGGCTCAGCGGCACTCTCGTCGACCGCGTCGGTCCGCGGCGGGCGTTCGCCATCGCCGCAGCGGTGTTCGCCGCCGCGATGGCCGGGCTGGCGCTGTGCTGGTCGGCGCGTCCCGCGCATCTGGTCGTGGTCGTCCCGCTGCTGCTGGCGTGGTCGGCGGGGGCCTGGTCCGTGCCGCCGCCCGTGCAGGCGCGCGTCCTCGCCCTGGCAGGCCCCGCGGCGGGCCCGCAGGCGCTCGCGCTGAGCAGCAGCGCGGTCTACCTGGGCGCCTCGCTGGGCGCGGGCCTGGGCGGCTGGGCCATCGACTCGCTCGGCCCGGGGACGCTTCCGATCATCGCCGGAACCTGTGCCGTGGCCGGAACGATCCTCTTCGGCCTGACCGGCCGCGACACCCCCCGCACTCGGATCGTCGAGAGGCAGCACTCGAAGGCGTGAGGAAGGACGGTGGCCGCGCCGGTGCAAATGTGTGGGTCGGCACCGGCGCGACCATGTGCCCGGCATCGCCGAACGGTCCGATTCTCGCCCACCACACGTTGCACACGCGTTGCGGCCCCCGACGAGGGCCCGGTCTGAAGCCCTCACTGCTCCAGGACCGTGCGGTCGAGAAGCGGATCATGGTTCGCCGCCTCTGGGACGGTATGGAAGGATGCTGCGATGCCCACTCCAGACGACCAGTGGAAACAGCGGATCGCCGACCTCTGGGCCGCCTTCGACGAGCACGAACCGCAGGCATTCCTCGCCAAGGTCAAAAGCATGGCCGATGAACTGCCCGCCGGAAACGCCATTGCAGAGTACGAACTGGCCTCTGCTCATGACTCCATCGGCCATGAGGCCGAGGCCGCCGTTCATTACCGGCGCGCCTTCGCGGCAGGCCTTCCCGAGTCGCACCGGCGCCGGGCCACGATCCAGTTCGCCAGCACGCTGCGCAATCTCGGCCAGGCCGACGAAAGCGTCAGTCTGCTCACCGCCGAACGCGACGCCGGCTCCGACGAGCTGGACGACGCCGTGACGGCCTTTCTCGCCCTGGCACTCACCGACCTCGGACGGGACCGCGAGGCCGCCGCTCTGGCCCTCGGGGCGCTCTCCCGTCACCTGCCGCGCTACAACCGCTCGCTGGCCAACTACGCGAAAGCCCTCACGCACCCTTGACCGAAAGCCCCCAGAAATACGAAAGGCCCCGCCATTTCTGGCGGGGCCTTCCTAAAAAATGTCCGGCGGTGTCCTACTCTCCCACACAGTCTCCCATGCAGTACCATCGGCGCTGAAGGGCTTAACTTCCGGGTTCGGAATGGGACCGGGTGTTTCCCCTCCGCCA